>WGBK01000150.1 GCA_015494335.1 Gammaproteobacteria bacterium
ATCCTTATGCCTCCTGGGAACGTGGACTGAACGAGAATACCAATGGCCTCATCCGGCAATACTTTCCGAAAGGCCGGGATCTAACCACCGTTACTCAACATGAAATCGAACAGGCCATGGATAAACTCAATCACCGTCCAAGGAAGTCGCTTGGCTATCGGACACCCTATGAAGTCTTCTTCAATACCAGGACTTCGTTAACCGTTGCACTAGCAAGTTGAATCCGCGTGTAAAAACCAAGAAGCCGGTTCCCCTTTATTGGGTTTACCTTATGCTGTCCTGCATGGATATCAAGGGCATGGGCGCTGATTCTGCTGTTCCGGGAGTAAACAGAAATGCTGTTTATGCTCATGAATGGATATTACCTGCAACTCCTACCCTTGATTTATTTAGAGACTTCATGCAAACGGCTATTAATAAGCTGCAAGAAAATAGAAAAGAATCTGATACCCTGATATCTCTCCGCGACACTCTCCTCCCCAAACTCATCTCCGGCGAGCTGCGCGTGCCGGATGCGGAGAAGCTGCTGGAGGGTGCGCTGTGACCCAGCGGGTGCCGGTCAATCCCGAGCTGTTGCACTGGGCGCTGCGTCGCTCCGGCCGGACGCCGGAGGGCCTGTCCAGCCGCTTCAAGAAGCTGGGTGACTGGCTCGAAGGCAGGGTCCAACCGACGTTGAACCAGTTGGAGGATTTCGCCCGCGCCACCCATACGGCCATCGGCTATTTCTTTCTGCCCGAGCCACCGGAGGAAGCACTGCCGATCCCTGATTTCCGCACCTTGCCCGAGGCCCGCAGCCAGCCGCCCAGCGTCGATCTGCTGGAGACGATTTACCTTTGCCAGCAGCGCCAGAGCTGGTATCGGGACTACGCCCGCCTGCAGGGCGAACCGCCGGTGGCCTTTGTGGGCTCGGCAAGGCTGGATGAATCGCCCGCCGCCGTGGCGGCCCGGATGCGGCAACAGCTTGGCTTCGATATCGAGGCCCGCCGCCAGATGGGCACCTGGACTGAGGCGCTGCGGGCCTTCATCCGCCTGGCCGAGGCGGCCGGGGTGCTGGTGATGGTGAGCGGCATCGTCGGCAGCAGTACCCGCCGTCCGCTGGATGTGGCGGAGTTTCGCGGCTTTGCCTTGGCCGATGAACTGGCCCCGCTGGTGTTCATCAACGGCAAGGACAGCAAGGCGGCGCAGATGTTCACCCTGGCCCACGAGCTGGCCCATCTCTGGCTGGACGCCTCCGGTGTCTCCGACAGCGAGGCGCGCATCCTGCCCAACGATCGGACTGAACGCTGGTGCAACGCGGTGGCTGCCGAACTGCTGGCACCGCTGGAAGCGGTGCGGGCTGAGTCGGCCGTTCAGGAGCCCCTGCCCGACAGCCTGCAACGGCTGGCGCGGCACTTCAAGGTCAGCACCCTGGTCATCCTGCGACGGCTGTTCGACGCGGGCCGGATTGACCGCGAAACCCTGGATGCCGCCTGGCAGGGGGAGCTGGAACGGCTGAAGCGGGTCGTACCCGCAGGCCCGGGGGGTGATTTCTACAACACCCTGGGTGCCCATGTAGGCAAGCGCCTGGCGCGGGCGTTGATCGTCAGCACCCTGGAGGGGCAGACCCCCTTCACCGACGCCTTCCGCCTGCTGGGCGTGCGCAAGAGTCGAACCTTCTACGAGGAGGCGCGACGGTTGGGGATTCAGGGATGAGATATTTGCTGGATGCCAATGTCTTCATGGCGGCCAACAATCTGCACTATGGCCTGGATTTCTGTCCCGCCTTCTGGGACTGGCTGATTGATCGCAATCAGGCCGGGCAGGTCTTCAGCATTGACAAGGTCAAGGACGAAATCGAGGCGGGCGACGATGAACTGGCCGAATGGGCCAGGGCACAAGATGAGCGATTCTTCCTCAAGCCTGCGGCTGACATCTTCCCGGCCATGGGGCAGGTGAGCAACTGGGTGAACGACAACGGCTATACGCCGGATGCCAAGAACACCTTCTTTCAGGTGGCGGACTACTGGCTCATTGCCCACGCCCTGACCGGCGACTTCGTCGTGGTGACCCACGAGCGCCCCGCCGATACGCCGAACAAAGTCAAGATCCCCAATGTATGCGTGGGCGTTGGACTCAAGGTGATGACGCCCTTCGAGATGCTGCGGCACGAGCGGGCGCGGTTTATCCTGGAGCGTAGCGCATGAGTGGCGAGCGGCTGGATGACATCGCCCCGGCCTTCCGGGCCGCGAAGGAACGCTGGCCGGACGCGCCCAACCTCCAGCAGCACTATGATGATCTTGTTCTGACGTTTGAGAATAACGGCAGCAGCCTTGTCGAACTGACCAAGTCCTTTCTGGAGATGGTCTGTCAGACCGTCATCCGGGAGCTGGGCGCCACGCCTCCGGCTTCCTCGTCACCGTCTACCTCGGAGCTGCTCGCCTGCGTGCTGGATGCGCTGGATCTGCGTAACCAGCGCGGTGCTGGCGCACTCGGCAAGGTGATCTCGGGACACAACAAGCTGGCCGATGGTCTGACGGAACTGCGCAACCAGGATGGAATGGTGGCACATGGCAAGGACGGGTTTCTGGATGCCATCTCCAGCCGCCATGCGCGCGTCTATCTGCTCTCGGCGGATACCATTATCACGCTGATCCTCAACGCCTTCGATGGCAAGGAACCCAGCCTGCTGCATACGCGGGAACCGCCGGGTCGGTTCCGTCACCTCAACCAGCGCATCGATGCGGGTTGCGGGCTGGACGCCGAAGTGGATGAAACTGGCACGCTGGTGTTGCACGTGCAGGCTGGGCCGCAGAGCGACGACGAAGCCATCGAGCTGCGTGTAACGCCCAGTGAATTGCTCTATTACCTCGACCGCCAGGCCTATGTCAGCGTCCTAGAGGCACTGAGTGGTGTTGAACCTGAAGAGCCCGAGGATGAGGAACCAGTGGAAGCATCTTCGGCTGAACCGGATACGGAGCCTTCACCGCAGATGCCGGAAGAAACAGAACAACCTGTTATCCCGCCTTCCGCTTCTGGACTGCAACTGCTGACTGAATACGAAGGTCGGTATGCCGACAAAGTTACGCCACTCTATGAGTTCGTGATTCATTCACTGCTCGGTGGACAGGATACCCAGGCCGAGCGGGTGCTGTATTTCGTCTATACCCTTTTGGCCCGGATGGAAGTATTGGCGGTGGTGGATTGGCATGAACGCCCATCTGCCCGTTCACGTGTTCAGGTTTTCATCAAGCGACTCATGCGTGTGGCTGCAGTTGAAGGATTGGATGTCGTGGCCATTCCATCGATCATCGAATGGCTGGCAGGCCAGATTCCCGGGAACGAAACGTGACTGAATTTTCTGACTACATCGTCTATGTAGACGAGAGCGGTGACCATGGGCTGAAGACGATCGACCCCAATTACCCGGTATTTGTTCTGGCCTTCTGCATCTTCCACAAGAGGGACTACATGGAAGTGCTGGTACCCGCCTTGCAGGCCTTCAAGTTTCGCCATTTCGGACACGATCAGGTAATCCTGCACGAGACGGATATCCGAAAGGACCGTAAAGCTTTCGCTTTTCTGAAAGACCGCAGCAGCAAGAGTGCGTTTCTGGGCGAATTGTCGCAAATCCTGGCAGACATGCCTTTTTCACTGATCTGTTCGGCAATCCGGAAGGAACCGTTCCGGAAACGATATACCAATCCCGGGAATCCCTATCACGTTGCGCTGGCGTTTGGACTGGAACGGGTCTTCTATTACCTTCAAGGACGGGGAGCAGCCGATCAGCTCACCCATATCATCGTCGAGCGAAGGGGGAAGAAGGAAGACAACGAACTGGAACTGGAATTTCGCCGAATTTGTGATGGCGCCAATTATCGTGGGGACATACTCCCTTTTGAACTGATTTTCGCTGACAAGCAGAGTAATTCCGCAGGGCTTCAGCTTGCTGACTTGGTGGCACGGCCTGTCGGCATACATATTTTGCGGCCGGAACAGGAAAACCGAGCCTTTAACAGGCTGTTGAAATACCCGTCCCATTGGGCACAATTTCCAACGACGAGTTTATGAGGCGACCCATCCGATGCGAGGCCCTGACATTCAGCAGGAAACCTTGTTCAGTACGGTGATTCCGGAGCAACGCGTACCGAAGGACTACCCGCTGCG
>WGBK01000151.1 GCA_015494335.1 Gammaproteobacteria bacterium
CCGAGGTCGCGAAACGGCGGCGCATCGGAAAAATTCATGCTCAGGAAACCGATCATCGTGGTCAGCGTGGTCAGGAACACCGGCTGCATGTTGACGCGCAGGCTGTCGATCATCGCCTCGCGTCGACTCTCACCCTGGTTCATCGCCAGCAGGAAGTTCATCAGCACATGCACCGCATGCGCGATCGACATGGTGGGGATGATCATGATGGCCGAGAAGGACGGAGGCGTCAGGCGAATGCCCAGCCAGCCGGCCATGCCCATCGCGCCGATGATGGAAAACAGGATCACCCAGAAGGTCGCGAAGGTGCCGGCGAAGCCGCGCACCCAGAAATAGAGGATCACCAGGAACACCAGGAACATCAGCGGCGTCAGGTGACTCATGTCGTACTGGCTGGCCTCGGGAAAGGCCTGGTTCATGACGATGATGCCGGTCATGCGCAGCTCGATGTCGGGGAATTTCTCGCTGAACTGCCGCTTCAGGTCGCGCGCGAACTCGACCACCTTCGGGTTTTCCAGGATCGGGTTCTTGCCCGGCAGCTCGATCGTGACATTGACCCCGGTGACGCGGCCGTCGGGAGAAACCAGGCGGTTGACAAGGAGGGGTTCGGACAGGGCAATGCGCCGCACCCGGTCGAGCCGCCGCGGAGTCAACTCCACATCGTCGGGCACCAGGTCTTCGACCACCAGGTCGTCTTCCTCGGCGCGGGTATGCTGGAAATTGGTGATCGAGTCGACGCGAGAATTGTAGGGGATCTGCCAGGATTGTTCGGTCAGCCACTGAATGGCACGCAGGCTTTCGGGGCTGAAGACATCGCCTTTCTTCGGTGTCAGCACGAACATCAGGTTGTCGTTCTTGGCATACAGGTCCTGCAGTTCCTCGAAGGCCTTGAGCTGCGGGTTCTCCTTGCTGAAGAACACCCGGTAATCGTTGGTGAACTGCAGGTATTGCGCGCCGTAACCCATCACCCCCACCCACAGCAGAGTGAACAGGATCACCAGCCAGCGATGATCGAGCACGACCTCCGCGTAGCGCCGTATCCAGCGGTTTCCGTTTGCTTCCTTGTTGGTTTCCATCGCTGCTGGTTCTCCTCGGTCAGGGTCGTTGAATCATTTTCAAATACTGGATCAATGCGTTGCCGCATTGCATCAGGCGTTGCAGGCTCTGGCTGATCTTGCCGGCCTGCAGGCAACCGTCCAGGGTCGCTACCACCATTGTCGAAAGCATTTCCGGATCTACCGCAGGATCCAGTTTCCCGGAGGTCTGCTGCCGCCGGAAGGCATCCTCCAGCGCCTGCCGCCAGCGCTCGTAGATGGCCATCAGGCGTTGACGAAAATCCTCGTCGAGGGAAGCCATCTCCTGGGACAGGGTGGACAGTGGACAACCGAGTTCGACATCACAGAGGGTGAAGCTGCTGCCGGCTTCCTGGATGATACCGATCAGGGCTTCAACCGGATCCTCCGCATCCTCCAGCGGCTGGATGAAGCTCAGCTCAATATGACGCGCCAGCACCTCGTCGATAACCGCCAGGCCGAGAGCGGTCTTGTTGGGAAAGTGATGGTAGAGCGCACCCTTGGTGACCCCGGTACGTTTGAGGATGCGACTCAGGCTGGCGGCCTGGAAGCCGTGCAGGTGAATCTCACGGTAGGCTGCATCAAGGATCTGCGCCCGGGCCGAACCGTCACTGACTGTCTCCAGGGATTGCCACCAGTAGCATTCTTCGGGCTGTGCTTCGGTCACGCAGTTTCTCGGCAGGCTTGATGGCAGTCCGTTATAATACCTACCGGTCGGTATGTCAAACCCGACAACCTCAATCCGGCGATTGTTGCAGGAAAGCCTCCAGACTTTGATGTCTCCAACGGCTGACCAACCAGCCGATGAGCAGGATCAGCTGACCATCCCATAACATGGTAATCCAGGTATGGGAGAAGAAGTGATCGCCGATAAGCATCTTGTAACTGCCTATGATCCATCCGGTAGCCAGCCCAAGCCAGAGCATCCGTCGTTGCCAGACAGGGCTGCTGAAAAGAAACATCAGGGACATCAGTGCAAATCCGCCGCTGGCATGGCCGGCGGGATAGCATTTGGCTTTGAGGTGCGGTGCCTGACCGGTCAGGCGTTGCAGGATGGTCACATGCGGCATCTTGCCGCCATACATCTGCAACTGTTTCGGGCAAGGCATCTCCGTAGTGGCCTTGAGGGCACCGACCGTGATCGGACTCAGGGTCAGGGACAGGCAGACGACCAGCAGTCGCCAGCGCATTCCGCGCAGTCGCGATGCCCTCCGGAAGGACAATCCGAGGGCTATCCAGCAGCCGAGAACCAGCAGCACATAGATCAGTTTGACCCCGTCGTAAAACAGCCAGCGCAACAGGCGATCATTGCGATCCACAAGCCAGGCATGGCCTTGCGGTACATGAAACTGGGCCTGCAAGCCGGTATCCAGCGAGGACAGGGAGAAAAGAAGGATCGACAGGATCAGTGTCGTGAAGATCAGCAATACACCGCGCAAGGGGTGTCGTATCAGGAACATCGGCATGGCCGGGATTATACCCGCATCTGTGTCAACGACATGTCATCGATCGGCAAAAACGGGAAACCGGGCTTTCAGAAAAAGATGTCGTCCTCATCCGGTTCCGGTGTGGACCGTATCTCTATCTCTGGCTGCTTCATGTCCTCGAAGAAGGTGACCCGGTTGCGCCCGGAATCCTTGGAGTGATACAGGGCCTGATCGGCGAAATCCAGCAGCGAACTGGGCAGGTGATTGTTCTTCAGTTCCGCCACACCGATGCTGACCGTGACCTGGCCCACCTGCGGGAATTCGTAGGTTTCCACGGCCCGGCGAAGGCGTTCCATCAGGGTCTCGGCCTCGTCGCGGGTGATATCGTGCAGGATCACCGCGAACTCCTCGCCGCCATAGCGGTAGATACGGTCGAAATCCCCCATCTGCTCACGCAGGATCGAGGAAAAGATGAGTATCACCTCGTCGCCGTAGAGATGGCCGAAGGTATCGTTGATGCGCTTGAAATGGTCGAGGTCCATCATCGCCAGGAAAAGCCGTTTCTGCTCCGGGCGCGGATCTGCCCTGCGCTCTTCGAATTCGTTGATGCGCAACAGCGTCGCCGGCAGATCGATATCGAAAGCCCCGCGGTTGTACAGTCGGGTCAGGGGATCCTGGGTGTTCTCGATCACCAGGCCGAGGAAGTTGTCGTAGAGATCGAGCACGGAACTGATGATGCGCTCGGTGCGCTCGTCGACCCGCTCGTTGAACACCACGACAAACTCGTGGTGCCGGCTGCTGTTGGGCAACTGGAAAATGATGGACTGGTAGTTGTCGAGATCCTGCACCCATACCGGATTTCCGCCTTTCTGGCAGCGCTCGAACAACTCGGTACGCTCGAACAGTTCCGCCGGAAATTGCCGAGTGACCTTGTCCGGGGAAGGATTGGGAATGTGGTTGGTGACCTCGACAACCGGGCTTTCGCGCTCCCTTTCCATGCGGCAGAGCACCAGCCACGACGCCTCGGAAATCTCCAGCAGCGCCGA
Source organism: Gammaproteobacteria bacterium (assembly GCA_015494335.1). GTDB lineage: Bacteria > Pseudomonadota > Gammaproteobacteria > S144-22. The sequence goes on from WGBK01000151.1 coordinate 3,547, forward strand.
CAGCAACTTGTTGCGGATTGCATCCTGGTCGCGCAGACGGGTCAGCTCGACCAGGGAGGTGATGATGCTCTGTTCCTTGACCATGTTCCGATCTTATGCCCATTCAGACCGGGCACAGACCCGGCGACAACATCAAATGTAGTCAAGGTTCCGCCAAATGCCAGCCAATACCCCAGGCTGAGTATCGTACCTACAAGGCGACCATGACCCGCACCGCATCCAGTCGCAGGCTGGCCTCGCCGATGCGCTTCTCGATGGCCTCCAGCAATTCCTCGAAGTGGCGGATCTCCTCCTCGCGCACATTCGGATTGACGGTGCGCAGGGCGAGCAATCGGTCGATTTCGCCCTGCAGCAGTTCGCGCGCCCGTTCGCGGGCCTCGTCGATGCGCGCGGGCATGCGCGTCCGGGCATGGGCCTCGGCCTGCCCGGCCAGTTGCTTGATCACCGGCACCCGTGACTGAATCACCTTGATCGCCGTATCCGTGTCCACCCGCTGCATGCCTCGGTGTACCGTATCCGGCGGCAGGGCCTGCTGGTGCTCCTGGCCACGCTCGTCCAGGGTCAGGCGAATCAGGTTGTCGGGCAGGAAACGCGCCGCCTGCAATCCCGGCTGGTCGGCGATCTCGATGCGGAAGAAACAGTCCAGCAGCAGCGAACCGGGTGGCGCGCCGCGGTATTTGATGGCAATCAACGAGGTATTGCCCAGTTCGCTGCTCAGCACCAGGTCCATCATCGTGCGCACGAAGGGGTGCTCCCAGGTGAGAAAACGCAGATCCTCGTTGGCCAGGGCGACCAGCCGGTCGTAGGTCACGGTCATGCCGTCCTCGGGCAGACCGGGCACCGGCATCGGCATGTTGTCGGTGGGCTTCAGCACCCAGCTGCCGGGGCCGCGGATGTCATAGGCGATGCCGTAGTAGTCGTAGAGCGACTCCATGTAGCGGGGCAGATCCAGCTGCAGGTACTGGGTTTCGGCACGCTCCTTCAAGGCCCGAGCACGCGTCGGCCGACAGGAATTGTATTCCAGCAGGCGGTCCCGGCCCTGCTGCAGCTGTTCGTTCAGCTCGCGATGCAGCTCGGCGCTGTGACGCAGGAAATCCTCGTGATCCCGTTCCGGATGGCGCAGGCAGTCGAGCAGCGGTTCCTGCAACTGGGCGAACACGCTGTGACCGGCCGGGCAGGTATGTTCGAAGGCATCGAGGGCCTCGTGCAGCCAGGTCATCATTACCTGCTGGGCGCTGCTGCTCATGCAGGGCACGTGGATGCGTATGGTTTCGCTCTGACCGATACGGTCGAGGCGACCGATACGCTGCTCCAGCAGATCCGGGTTCCAGGGCAGATCGAACAGCACCAGCTGGTGGGCGAACTGGAAGTTTCGGCCCTCGCTGCCGATCTCGGAACAGATCAAGGCCTGCGCGCCCTGCTCGGGGTCGGCAAACCAGGCTGCGGCCCGGTCCCGCTCGACCAGGTTCAGACCCTCGTGGAAGGCGCTGACCGGAAGCCCGCTCTCGCGCCGGATCATCTCTGCCAGGTCCAGGGCGGTGTCGGCGCTGGAACAGATCACCAGCACCTTCTCGTCGCGATGGGCGCGCAGGAAATCGAGCAACCAGGCGGCGCGGGGATCGATGCCGGTCCAGCGGTCACTGTCGCCGGTCAGCGCCTTGAGCACGATCTCCGGCGACAGCAGCCACTGCGGCTGCTGGTCGAACTCGTCCTGTTCATCGGCATCCTCGTCGGGCAGCAATTCGGCGTAAAGCTCCCGATAGATCTCGGGGAAAGGCAGCAGCACCGGGTGCAATTCGCGTTTGGGGAAGCCTTGTACCGCGTGGCGGGTGTTGCGGAACAGCACCCGCCCGACGCCATGCCGGTCGAGCAGGTGATCGACCAGTTGCTCGCGCGCGGCCACGGCCGTCTCGGCATCCTCGTCGTCGATCTGCTCCAGCAGTTGCCGGTTGTCGCCTTCCTGTAGCGTGGCTTCGAGCAGCTGCAGCTGTTCGGCCTGCAGCGGCTGTTGCGACAGCAGGGCATCGACCAGATCGGCGTATTCGCGGTAGTGAGCCTCTTCCTCGATGAAGCGCGCCAGATCGCTGAAGCGATCCGGGTCGAGCAGGCGCAGGCGCGCGAAATGACTTTCCTTGCCCAGTTGCTCCGGCGTGGCCGTCAGCAGCAGCACCGAGGGGATACGCGAAGCCAGCTGCTCCACCATGATGTATTCGATGCTCGGCTGTGTTTCGTCCCACACCAGGTGATGCGCCTCGTCCACCACCAGCATGTCCCACTCCCCGTCGAGCAGCTGTTCGAAGCGCTGCGGTTGCTGGGCCAGGAATTCCAGGCTGCACAGCGCCAGCTGCTCGCTGTGGAAGGGGTTTTCCAGGCCGTCGGGGTCGTCGTGTTCCTCGTCGATGGCGGCGCAGCGCTTCTCGTCGAAGATGCTGAACATCAGGTTGAAGCGGCGCATCATCTCCAGCAGCCACTGGTGCTGCAGGCTTTCCGGCACCAGGATCAGCACCCGGTGGGCGCGTTCGGTCAGCAGTTGCCGGTGCAGGATCAGGCCAGCCTCAATGGTCTTGCCGAGCCCGACCTCATCGGCCAGCAACACCCGCGGCGCATGACGGCTGGCGACCTCGTGGGCGATATAGAGCTGATGCTCGATCAGACTGGTGCGACAGCCGGTCAGACCCTGCAGATCCGAGCTGCCGAGGATGCTGGCAATCTTTTGCGTGCGCGCGCGCAGCTCGAACCACTTGTTGAAATCCACCTGGCCATTGAGCAGCCGCTGCAGCGGTTGATTGAGCTGCAGGAAATTGTTGATCTTGCCTTCGGGCAACCGCACCGCCTGGCCCTGGTCGTCCTCGCACTGGTAGACCCGGAGTCCGTTCTGCTCCTCCACCGCAAGCACGCGCAGTTCGCGCCCGTCCTGGTCGGAGATGCGATCGCCCTCGGCAAAGGCCACCCGCGACAGGGGTGCGCTCTGCTTGGCGTAAACGCGAACCTCGCCGGTGGCCGGAAAGATGATGCTGACGGTACGATGCTCGACCTCGATCACCATGCCGATGCCAAGTTGCATTTCGCCGGCACTGACCCAGCGCTGACCGATCGTGAACTGCTGCATTGGAACTCCGGCGGCTTGCGTAAAGGCGTCGAATTATAC
>WGBK01000152.1 GCA_015494335.1 Gammaproteobacteria bacterium
GCGCCAATTATCGTGGGGACATACTCCCTTTTGAACTGATTTTCGCTGACAAGCAGAGTAATTCCGCAGGGCTTCAGCTTGCTGACTTGGTGGCACGGCCTGTCGGCATACATATTTTGCGGCCGGAACAGGAAAACCGAGCCTTTAATGTGCTTGAACAGAAGTTCTACTGTGATGGGAATGGCCGGCGGGATGGATGGGGATTGAAATGCTTCCCATGAAAAAACAAAAGGCCCCGATGCTTCCACCGAGGCCAATTGTCGACCGGGAATCCCCAGTCCTTTAACGATAGTATGGGCTTTAGCGCCCGAGATTTCAAGCTCCGAAGAATGAAATCTTCTGCTTTCCTGGGCAGGAACACCCGGATGATACAGTTTATTTATTTATAAACAATAGCTTATGAACACGAAGACCACCGAGGACAATATCGAGCAGATGGCCCTCTCCCAGCTCGAGGCGCTGGGCTTCGATGTCGCCCATGGCCCGGACATCGCCTACGACGGCCCCAACCCCGAGCGTAACACCGCGGCCAACTACGGCGATGTGGTTCTCGTGGAACGTCTCCGCAGTGCCCTGACCCGCATCAATGCCGGATTACCACAGGCGGCCATCGAGGAAGCCATCCGCAAGGTACTCGCTACCGAGAGCCCCGCGCTCATCGAGAACAACCGCCGTTTCCACCAGATGCTCACCGACGGGGTGGATGTCTCCTGGATGGCGCCCGAGGGGGAACGCCACGGCAAGGTGTGGCTGGTGGACATGGAAAACCCCACCAACAATGACTGGCTGGCGGTTAATCAGTTCACGGTGATCGAGAACAAGCACGAGCGGCGGCCGGATATTGTGCTGTTCGTCAATGGCCTGCCGCTGGCCGTGATCGAATTGAAGAATCCTGCCAGTGAGAACGCCACCCTTCGTCACGCCTTCAATCAGTTGCAGACTTACAAGGAACAGATCCCTTCACTGTTCGTCTACAACGCGCTGCTGGTGATTTCAGACGGCATGCAGGCCCGCTTTGGCACGTTGACTGGCGGCTGGGACCGGTTCATGCCCTGGCGCACCATCGATGGCACCGATCTGTACCGGGAGCCAGGCAACGAGAAGCAGACCGATGGCGAGGTGCAACCGGGATTGACCACCTTGCTCAAAGGCATGTTCGATCCCGCCCGGTTCCAGGACTATTTCCTGAATTTCATCACCTTCGAGGACGATGGTGGCGGCACAAACAGCATCGCCAAGAAGGCAGCCGGTTACCACCAGTACCATGCGGTCAACAAGGCGGTGGGCTTCACGCTGGAGGCCTGCGGCATCGAGGCCCCCGCTGGGCTTCACTATGGCCGGTTCCTGGAGGCGGAACAGGGCGATCCTTTCCGGGTGGGAGAAGAACAGGGGGAATACGGTCGCCAGTTTGGCGACCGACGCATCGGCGTGGTCTGGCACACCCAAGGGTCGGGCAAGAGCCTGTCCATGCTGTTCTACACCAGCAAGGTGATCCGCCATCCCTACATGGAGAATCCGACCATCCTCGTCATCACTGACCGCAACGACCTGGACGACCAGCTTTTCGGTACCTTCGCCGCCAACAGGCTGCTGCTACGACAAACGCCGGTGCAGGCAGAAAGCCGCAAGCAGTTGCGTGAACTGCTGCAAGTGGCTTCGGGTGGGGTGATCTTCACCACCATCCAGAAGTTTCTGCCGGAGAAGAAGGGAGACACCTACCCGCTGCTTTCCGAGCGGCGCAACATCGTGGTGATTGCTGATGAGGCCCACCGCAGCCAGTATGACTTCATCGACGGCTTCGCCCGTCACATGCACGACGCCCTGCCAAATGCTTCCTTCATCGGCTTTACCGGCACCCCCATCGAGAAGGACGACCGCAGCACGCCTGCTGTCTTCGGCGACTACATCGACCGCTACGACATTCTGCGGGCCGTGGAGGATGGCGCCACCGTGCCCATCTACTATGAGAGCCGCCTGGCCCGGATCGAACTGGACGAATCGGAAAAGCCACATCTGGATGCGGAATTCGAGGAGATCACCGAGGCCGAGGAGGAGGAAAGCAGCAAACAGCGCCTGCGCAGCAAATGGGCATCATTGGAGGCTCTGGTCGGTGCGCCGAAGCGTATCGAGCTGATCGCTACGGATCTGGTGGAGCACTTCGAACTCCGCCAAGAGGCCATGGTGGGTAAGGCCATGGTCGTGTGCATGAGCCGCCGGATATGTGTAGAAATGTACGATGCCATCACCCGGCTGCGTCCTGAGTGGCACAGCGATGACGACGACAAGGGCCGGATCAAGGTGGTGATGTCGGGCTCGGCCACCGACCATCTCGACTGGCAGAAGCACATCCGCAACAAGGCGGGCCGGGAGACCCTGGCCAAGCGCTTCAAAGATCCCGATGACGAATTGCAACTAGTGATCGTGCGCGACATGTGGCTCACCGGCTTCGATGCGCCTTGCATGCACACTATGTATCTGGACAAGCCCATGAGCGGGCACAACCTGATGCAGGCGATCGCCCGGGTCAACCGCGTTTTCCGGGACAAGCCGGGCGGACTGGTCGTGGACTATCTCGGCCTGGCGGATTCGCTCAAGCGTGCGCTGGCCACCTACACTGCCAGCGGGGGCAAGGGGCAGGCCACACTCGACCAGAACGAGGCGGTGGCCGTGATGAAGGAAAAATACGAGGTCGTGTGCGGGCTGCTGCACGGCTTCGACTATCGCGCGCTGCTTTCCGCGCCGACGGCCGAACGTATGAGCGGAATTGCGCAGGCCATGGAATTCATCCTGGCACAGGAAGACGGCAAGAAGCGTTATCTTCAGGCCGTCACCGCCTTATCGAAGGCCTTTGCCCTGTCGGTGCCGCACGACGAGGCACTCGCCATTCGTGAAGAGGTGGGCCTGTTCCAGGAGATCCGCGCCAACCTGGTGAAGGCCACAGTGAGCAATGCCGAGCGTTCACCGGGGGAGATGGAGGCCGCCGTCCGGCAACTGATTTCCCGGGCCGTGTCCAGCACCGAGGTGGTGGACATATTCGCTGCCGCCGGTCTGGACAAACCGGACATCTCGATCCTCTCCGACGAATTTCTGGCCGAGGTGCGGGAACTGCCCCAGCGCAATCTGGCGCTGGAGCTGCTCAAGAAGCTGCTCAACGACGAGATCCGCACCCGGATGCGCAAGAATGTCGTCCAGGCGCGCGCCTTTTCCGAAATGCTGGAGGAGGCGGTCAACAAGTATCACAACCGCGCCATTGCTGCCGCCGAGGTGATTGAGGAGCTGATCAACCTGGCCAAAGAAATGCGTGAAGCGCAAAAACGGGGTGAGAATCTAGGGCTCACCGAAGATGAAATCGCTTTCTACGATGCGCTTGAGGTCAACGACAGTGCCGTGAAGGTTCTTGGTGACGACACCTTGAAGAAGATTGCCCAGGAACTAGTGAAATCGGTTCGACGTAGTGTCTCCGTTGATTGGACACAGAGGGAAAACGCCCGCGCCAAGATTCGCGTCATGGTCAAGCGTATCTTGCGGCGATTCGGCTACCCACCGGACAAACAGGAGCGCGCAACCGAATTGGTTCTTGAGCAGGCAGAAGTATTATGCAGGGAATGGGTTGTTCAATAGACCAATGAAGAGTAATTTGCTGAACTGCCCCGGGTTTACCGGAGACTCTATTTCTTGAGAGGATAGAGTCATGAAGAAGAGTACGAGATATTCCCCGGAAGTGCGGGAACGGGCGGTTCGCATGGTGTTCGAGCACCAGAGTGAACATGATTCACAGTGGGCC
>WGBK01000153.1 GCA_015494335.1 Gammaproteobacteria bacterium
GACGTACAGCCGGTCCAGTTCGCGCGCACGGCTGTCGACCAGCGTCCTGAGCTTTCTTTTCTGGCCCAGCGGGCTGACGCCACCGGGCACATAGCCGCTGCTGCGCGTGACCTCGGTCGCTTCGGCCATCGCGGCCTTGCGTGCGCCGAAGGCCCGTGCCAGCCGTTTCATGTCCAGACGGCACTCGACCGGGATCACGGCCACGGCCAGTTCCCGATCGTCGAGTTTCACGACCAGGGTCTTGAATACCCGGGCCGGCTCCAGCCCCAGCTGTTCGGCGGCCTCCCGTCCCCAGTTGCCGGAATGCTTGCCGGCCTTGTAGCGGTGAATCCGGTAGGCCAGGCCCAGTTGCTCTGCCTGCTCGATGGCCGGGGTCATGATGTCAGGGCGCCTGCTCGGCCTGACGGTCGGAGGCTGGTTCCTCGACTCCCCAGACCGTCCGCAGGGCATCGAACAGGGCGCGCAGCGTGGGCTGGTCGCGATGCTTGCGCAGGGTGATCATCTGCAGTGGCAATCGAGGCAACTCGATGGGCAGGCCGAACAGGCTGCCATCGGCGCTATGGCGCCTCAGCTCGTCGTCGCGCAGGATGCCGAGGCCGGCACCGGAACGGACCAGCGACACCAGCGCGTCTTCCTGATCGGCGATCAGGGTGGAGCACGGGCTGCAGCAGTGATCCTTGAACAGGGCCTCGACCAGCTGGAAGTGGATGCAGCCGGGAGAGGTCTGTACCCAGGGCAGCTCGGCAAGGCCGGCAATATCGAGACCGGCGAGGCGGTCTTTCCACTGCGCCGGTGCAGCGATGTGCAGGCGGGTCTGGTCCAGCACCAGGCGGCTCATGCGGGCATCCGGGCAGTCGCCGGAGATGAAGGCGGCATCGAGCTTGCCGACGCGCACTGCCGCGATGTTGTCGCTTGACATGCCGGGCAGGAATTGCAATTCCAGGTGCGGATGTCGTTCGCGCAACAGGGCGTGCAGCTCGGGGACGCGCAGGTAACCGGCATCGGTATTGAGACCGATGCGCAGGCAGCCGAGCACGTCGCCGCGGATCTGCCTCGCCTGGCGCAGGAAATCCTCGCTGCTGGCGAGGATGCCGCGAGCCTGGTCGAGCAGGCGCTCGCCATGGGGCGTCAGGCTCATGCCGCGTGGTGTGCGTTCGAACAGGGTCACGCCCAGCTCTTCCTCCAGCGCCTTGATCTGGGCGCTGATGGCCGGTTGGCTGGTGAACAGTCGGTCCGAGGCCCGGGTCAGGTGGCCTTCCTCGGCAACGGCGACGAAGCTGCGCAGGTGTTGTAGGTCCATGAGAGTCATTACAGGACATTTCTCGCCGTGGCGCCATCGGATTTTCCGAACAGACCGTTCCGAAATGACGATTGGCAATTGCAGGCAGGGGATCGCAGGCTTTCGGGACCCCAGCAAGAAGGAGTCATCACCATGTCTGCAATCACCAGAGTTTCATCCGAGCGCCCTGAGCAAGCCGTCGACAACCCCGACCGTTCCTGGTCAATCCTCTGGCAAAGGCTCGAGCTGTGGGCCGAGCGCAGGCGGCAGCGCCGGGAACTGCTGAGGCTGCCGGATCACGTGCTGAAGGATATCGGAATCAGTCGGGCGGAGGTCCTGAACGAGGCTGAAAAGCCCTTCTGGAAGCCCTGATCCTACGCGTCTCAGTGCTGGCAGCCGGGGCAGTAGAAGGTCGAGCGTTGTGCCTGGACAATGCGTTTCAGTGGTCGGCCGCAGCGTATGCAGCCACCGTCCCGGCCATAGACCAGGAGCTGCTGCGCGAAATAGCCGGGCTGGCCGTCGCTGCGCGTGAAGTCGCGCAGGGTGGTGCCGCCCTCGGCGATGGCCTGTGAGAGTACTTTCCGAATGGCTTCCAGCAGCCGATGCAGACGCTCGCGACCGATACGGCTGGCCCGGGTTTTCGGGTGGATGCCGGCCAGGAACAGGCTTTCGCAGGCATAGATGTTGCCGACGCCGACCACCACGTGACTGTCCATGATGACCTGCTTGATCGCGCTGTTGCGGCGCTTGCACTGGCGCTGGAAATAGTCGATGTCGAAATCCGGCGACAGGGGCTCCGGCCCCAGCTTGCATAGCAGGGGATGTTGCAGGGGATCGCCCTGACCCGTCAGCAAGGCTCCGAAGCGGCGCGGGTCCCGGTAGCGCAGGGATTGTCCGTTGCAGAAATCCACCTGCACATGCTCGTGCCGATCGGCCGGGGCATCCGGCGCCAGCAGGCGCAGGCTGCCGGACATGCCGAGATGGCCGAGCCAGTAGGCGTCGCCGAAGTCGAAGATCAGGTACTTGCCGCGTCTCTTCAGGGATTGTAACTCGCGGCCCTGAAAGCCCTGGATGTTATCGGGGATCGGCCAGCGCAGCTTCGCCTGGCGGATCTCGATGCGACGGACCCGCTGACCTTCGATATGGGGCTGCAGGCCGCGACGGGTGGTTTCAACCTCCGGAAGTTCAGGCATCAGTTCCGCTCGCCGAAAACCTTTGCGATGCCGAAGCCCAGCATCCACTGACGTCCCTCGCGAACCAGCGGGCTGTCCTCGATCACGCTGCCGGCCAGGATGTCGTGACGCAGAAAGCCGCCGATCCAGTAGCCGTCGAGGCGGCGACTCCAGGTGAAGTCGAAGCGCCAGCCGGAGAAACCCTTTTCGGCCCGGTAGGCAGAACGCACGGGGGTAGCGTATTGCGGCTCGACCTCGTAGTAATAGCGGTGGAAGTCGGCATCGGCGAACAGCGGTCCTCCGGCCAGCCGCAGCTTCCAGTCGTCCTTCCAGTTGGCCGGCTTGCGCCAGGCAAGGCGCGGCGTGAACAGTTGCCCGACCTGCTTGTTGTCCTGGCCGATGGCGACGGCGAAGCGCAGCGGCATCTCGATCCACAGGGAGTGGAAATGGTTCTGAAACAGGCGGTACTCCAGCGAGGGACCCACCTCGAGGGTGGCATCGAGGCGCGGCATGCCCTCGCGTTCCGGCGTATCCTCGGGCGGCGGCAGGGCGCCGTTGGCGCTGATCGAAAGAATCAGGTCCGGGCTCTGGAACAGGCGGCCCTCGATGCCGTCGTCGATGAGCAGCCGCTTGCCGCGATACTTCAGGTAGGGCAGGGGCAGCAGGTTCTGCTGGGTTCGCGAGGAGCCGCGATAGTCGGGCATGCTGAGGGCAGCCAGGCCCAGCCCCCATTCGAAGCGGGGCAGGGGCGGGTGGTTGTCGGCGGCCAGGCTCGTGACAGACAGACTAGTCAGCAGCAGGACGATCGAGCGCAAGCAGGTCATAGTAGCGGCTGTCGGCGAAATGGTATTGCAGCCCGAGATCGGGGCGGGCGATGATGATGTCGGGCCGGATCGACAGCACGAAGAATTCGATCGTCCGACCGTCGGCGGTGGTCGCCACGATCTTCTGCAGCGGTGTGCCACGAGGTTGGTAGGGTTTGATGGCGGCGGCCTGGAGCTGCCGCCACTGCCCGACCAGGCGGTCGGCGCGTGGATCGGGCTTGCCGTCGAAGGTCCATTCGCCGTTGCGTTGCTCGAGCAGCCCCGAGGGCAGGCGCAGGGACTGCAGGTCCAGCCCGGGAGGCAGCAGACGCGGGTCCACCAGGCCCGCAAGGCCCTGGCTGATGAAGGCGTAGTGTATGTCGTCCACCAGGTAGACATTTGGCGGGATCAGCAAGTAGCGACGGTTGCCGATGCGGTTGGTACTGCCAAAGGCGATGGCCGTATCGTTGAGGGTGACGATGGCGCGCGGGATGCGCAGACCGATGGTCGAGAGATCGATCTGGCTGCTGGCCAGTTTGGAATGCAGGGGCTGTTCGGACAGGGTGGCCAGCCGGTTGACGGCAAGCTGGTTGGCATACCACTGGATCGGAGAAGTGATCATCCATTGCCCGTCCTGGCGTTCGATGTCGATGATCTGGTCAGCATTCTCCACTCGCAGGCGCTGGATATCCGCGGCCTGCATCGGCGTGATGCGTTTCTGGCTAAGTTTCTGGTCTTCGCGAATCGGGAACTGGTAGCCGATCCAGGTCAGCACGATGATGGCCGCGAGCAGCAGGTAGTTGATCAGCCAGCGTTTGGAGATGGAAGCCATCAGCGTCTCCGTCGGCGCCGCCAGATGACCAGGCCGCTGGCGACCAGGCCCAGCGGCAGTACCAGCATGAAGGCGACGAAGATGAAGATCTGCTGTTCGCGTGTCAGGTTCAGCTCGGTATCCGGCGCCGATCTGGGCGTAACCGAGATCAGCGCATCGTCGAAGCTGAGCCAGTTCATCATGTTGAGACCCAGATCCTCGTTCGCGCCATTGCCGAGGAACTGGCTGGCGAGGAAATCGGCATCGCCGGCAATCACGATGCGCTGGGTGCGCAGCTCGCCATCCGGCTGCTGCAGGCTGCGCGTCAGGGCCCAGCCGAGAGTCAGTGGACCGTTGCGCTCGCCCTCGTTGTCGCCGGCGGTGATGTCGCCTTCGAGAGGGCCGGTCTCGTTCCAGCTGCGGGCGTTGGTGAGCATCAGCGGTGTCGCCTTCCAGTCGCTGTCGTCGCCGCTGTAAACGAGGGCCCGTGCCCGCGGGTAGAGGCTGACGGCAGTGATGCTGTTGGTGATCGGGTGGCGGCCATAGTCGGCCACCAGCGCGAAGTCGACCCGGTTCAGGCCCAGCACCTGGCTGGTCGGGTCGATCACCACACCGGGCAGGAATTCGATGTCGAGGCGCTCGGCCAGATCATCGAGATTGCTGGCGTGATCCGGCTCGCTGAGCCACAGCAGGTTGCCGCCATTGTCGATCCAGCGCGCCACGGCCGAGAGTTCGCCGGGCAGCAGGTCGCCGACCGGGTCGGCAATCACCAGGATATGGGTGTTGTCGGGGATCTCGGGCTGGCTCACCAGGTTGACGGTTTGCAGGGAATAGCCCTTTTTCTCCAGCTTGCCCGCGAACAGGTTGAAATCGGCATTGCGCTGGCCGAAGGGGGAGCGCTCGCCATGTCCCTCGAGGAAGGCGATGTAACGCTCGCCCTGGCGCATCAGCCGGGCAATGGCATTGGTGACCGTGGATTCGCTGACCCGGGGGATGTTCTCGCGCCGGCCGTCCATCTCGATGACCACTTCGCCATCGCGCAGTACGCCGTACTCTTCCAGCTTTTCAGGGACCAGATCGGGGTTGTGGATCTGGTACTCGATTCGGGGCTGGGCCAGCCGGTAGCGCCGGAACAATTCCTCGTAGGCTTCGCGGAGCGCGTTTGACGGACTGACGAAGGCCTGGATCCGTACCGGCTGGTCGATGGACTCGAGCAGGCGCAGCGTCGGCTCGGACAGGCTGTTGCGCTGTCCCTGGGTGAGATCGATGCGCAGCCGGTACTGGGTACTGAGCCAGGCCAGCAGGCCCACCGCGATCAGCAGCAGCAACAGGGTCAGGCTGGACTGCAGGCGAAGCTGCAAGCGGCTGCGGGCGTCGATCTTCATCGTGGCAGGCGCTCTCGGTCGAGTTGGCGGATGGCAAGCACGAGGAACAGCAGCATCACCAGCAGGAAATAGGCAAGGTCACTGGTATCGAAAACGCCCTCGAGCATGCGGCGGTGGTGGTCGAGCATCGACAGGTAGCGGATGACCGGGTTGTCGGAGCCCCACTGGATGATCCACAGCATCAGCAGCGCGCCAAAGCTGCCGACCGCGGCGATGGTCGGGTTCTCGGTGAGGCTGGACAGGTACAGGCCAATGGCGGCAAAGGCGCCGAGCAGCAGGATCATCGCCAGCCAGATACCGGCCAGCTTGCCCAGATCCAGATCGGTGCCGAGCAGCAGCGACAGCGGCATCAGCATCAGCATCGTGGCCAGGGTCAGCACGAACAGCAGCAGCCCGCCGAACTTGCCCAGTACCAGTTCGGTCAGCGAGATCGGCGCCGACAGCAGCAGCTGGATGCTGCCGGTTTTCTTTTCCTCGGCCAGGCTGCGCATGGTGATCAGGGGCATTACCATCAGCAGGATGATCGCTGCCAGCGAGAATACCGGGGCGATGACGATATCGGTGACGCCGGGCTGGTTCTCCAGTTGCATGAGTTGCGGGCGCAGCAGCAGGAAGTTGTCGATCTGGGCGAGGAAGATCCAGGACAGGATGATCTGCACCACGGCGAGTATCACCCAGGCCAGCGGCGACAGGAACAGGTTGGCGAATTCGCGTTTTGCGATGACCGCGATCATGCCGCGGCCTCCGTCGCCGTCAGCGCCTCGTCGGCGGTGGCCAGCTCGATGAAGATGTCTTCCAGCGAAGACTGACGCGGACTCAGCTCCAGCAGCCCCCAGTCCTTGTGCACGGCGGTTTCGGCGAGGGTCTCGGCATAGCGGGTCTCGCCGGCGTCTTCGGCTTCGAAGCGCAGCTCGAAATGGCCCGGCTGAGGCAGGGCGATCACCTCGCGTGTGCCCGGAATCCGCTGCAAGGCCTCGATCTCCGGCGGATGGCGCAGCACCAGCCGGATCCGCGAGCCGGACTGACGCTGATCCAGTTCCTCGATGCTGGCATGGTAGATGATCTCGCCCTTGCGGATGATCTGCACCCGGTCGCAGACGGTCTGTACCTCGGGCAGGATATGGGTGGAGAGGATCACGCCATGCTCTTCGCCGAGCCCGCGGATCAGCTCGCGGATCTCGCGTATCTGGATCGGATCGAGGCCGACGGTGGGTTCGTCGAGCACCACCAGGGCCGGCTGATGGAGAATCGCCTGGGCGATGCCGACCCGCTGCTGGAAGCCCTTGGACAGGTTGCCGATGAGCCGTCGGCCGACTTCGACCAGGCCGCACTGCGACTTGGCGCGGTCGATCGAGGAACGAAGCTCGGTGCCGGCCAGGCCGTGCAGTCGACCGCAGTAGTGGAGGTATTCGTCCACGCTCAGCTCGCGATACAGGGGCGGGTTTTCCGGCAGATAGCCGATGGACCGCTTGGCCCGTTTCGGGTGATCGAGCAGGTCGATGCCGTCGATCCGGATCTCGCCGGCGCTCGGCGCCAGCACGCCGCAGAGCATCTGCATGGTGGTCGACTTGCCGGCGCCATTGGGGCCGAGAAAGCCCAGCACTTCGCCGCGTTGCAGTTGAAAATCCACTTCCCGCACTGCCAGGGTTTCGCCATAACGGCGGCTCAGGCCTCGAACCTGGACCAGGGGGGAGGATGGCGATGAACTCATGCGACGGTTGGTTTCCTCAGCGATATCGGGGGTGTTACGAGACTGTGGATTCTACTGACTCGCCCACGGATTGGAAAGGCTTGTCGCAAGCTGGGAAACAGGCACGAAAAAGCCGGCTTGCGCCGGCTTTCCAGTACATCGAGAAGCTTTGGATCGCTTACTTGATCTTGGCTTCCTTGTAGTCGACATGCTTGCGCACGACGGGGTCGTATTTCTTCATGACCAGCTTGTCGGGGGTGGTCTTCTTGTTCTTGTCGGTAGTGTAGTAGTGGCCGGTGCCGGCGCTGGATACCAGTTTGATCTTGTCTCTCATGTCGTCTCTCCGTCAGACCTTTTCGCCACGCTTGCGCATGTCGGCCAGCACCGCGTCGATGCCTTTCTTGTCGATGATGCGCATGCCCTTGGTGGAAACGCGCAGCTTGACCCAGCGATTCTCGGACTCGACCCAGAACTTGTGGGTATGCAGGTTGGGCAGGAAGCGGCGACGCGTCTTGTTGTGCGCGTGGGATACGTTGTTTCCCGTAATCGGGCGCTTGCCCGTCACTTGGCATACTCGGGACATGATTGAAAACTCCGGAAATTCGATCAGATGTGCGTAAGGGCGCGCACTCTACCAGAGTGATCCGGCCGATTCAAGTCGAAATCGGCGCTCGAGGGAAAAGGCGGGGGGCTGCGGGAGCGACCGGTATTTTCCCCTGCAATCGCTGCGATCATCCGCGATAATAGCGCTTCATCCGACCTTACTATACCGGGGCAAACATGGACATCGTCTTCATCCGCGAACTCGAGATCGAAACTGTCATCGGCATCTACGACTGGGAGCGCAAGATCCGCCAGAAGGTGAGCATCGACCTCGACATGGGTTTCGACATCCGCAAGGCTGCCCAGAGCGACGATATCGAGCATGCGCTCAACTACAAGGCCGTGGCCAAGCGTTTGATTGCCTTCGTGGGCGAGAGCCAGTTTCAGCTGGTGGAAACCCTGGCGGAACGCATTTGCGCCATTGTGCTCGAGGAATTCGATGTGCGCTGGGTGCGCCTGACCCTGCACAAGCCCGGTGCGGTCAGCGGCTCGCGTTCGGTGGGTGTCCGCATCGAGCGCGGGGAGCCGCAACCATGAGCGAGCTGGTTACGGTCAGTCTCGGCAGCAACATCGAGGCCGAGCGCAATCTGCGCGCAGCGGTGCGCGCGTTGCACCAACGCTATGGCGAGCTGACCCTGTCTCCGGTGTACCAGACCGAGGCGGTGGGCTTCGATGGCGACGATTTTCTCAACCTGGTGGCCAGTTTCCACACGGACGAGCCGGTGGAGGCCGTGGCTGCCGGGCTCAAGGC
The DNA here is from genome assembly GCA_015494335.1 of Gammaproteobacteria bacterium. GTDB lineage: Bacteria > Pseudomonadota > Gammaproteobacteria > S144-22. The sequence continues at coordinate 8,495 of WGBK01000153.1, forward strand.
CATCGAGGACGAGCTCGGCCGTGATCGCAGCCAGCCGAAATTCTCGGCGCGCAGCATCGATCTGGACCTGTTGACCTACGGCGACCGGGTTCAGGATGAGGGTGGGGTGCAGATCCCGCGCGACGAGATCCTCGAGAATGCCTTTGTGCTCAAGCCCCTGGCCGACATCCACGGCGACCTGCGTCATCCAGTGACCGGCAGCACCCTGGCTGAGCATTGGCAGCAGATGGCGCCCGGGGCCGCGCGCATCGAGCCCTACGAGTTGCTGCTGGAATACTGATTCGGCTTGGGCAAATGGGGAAATTTCCCAGACAGCAGCTATACTCGCCCAATATCCTGAATAAGACCCCACCCCCTGTTCATGAACGCCTCCACACCCGCGCGATGGGAAATGCTGGTCTCGTCGATGCTCGATGGCTTTTTTGTCGTCGAGGACGGCCGTTTCGCCTTCGCCAACGAATCCTGCGCCCGCCTGCTGGGCGTCGATGATCCCGACCGGCTGATCGGGCGCAATGTGTTCGATTTCGTGGCCGAATCCGAACGCCCGCGGGTGCTTGGCAACTACCGCAACCGTCTCGAAGGCAAGCCGGCCCCCAGGCATTACGAAACCCGGGTATTGTGTGC
>WGBK01000154.1 GCA_015494335.1 Gammaproteobacteria bacterium
AGAATCGCCTGCTGCAGGAATTCGGCCTGGGCCGGGTTCCAGAATTCCGCTTCCCAGATCCGCTTCGACAGGGGGATCGGTCGATGCTGCTGGATGAAGGCATCGATCGAGGCTTCGTCGTTGGGCAGTCCCAGTTGTTCGAACAGTTCCGGCAGGTCGTGAATCGGCGGTTGCATGCTGTATATTCCTTTCTGGTTCGGGACAGTAAATGGCGATTGTTGTTGGCCTTTCAAGCCAGGTCGATAGTCTGGAAATGCGGATTCCGGTCGAGGGCCGTGATGCGGCGGATCCGGTCGAGATCGATTTCGCGTTCTTCATCGCCGATGGACAGCGTCAGCCATTCCCTGCCCTGCCGGCTGCCGGTATCCCGGGCAATACCTTCCAGGGTCTCGCCGTCGATCAGCGTCAGTCGCAGGCGCAGGCGGTAGAGGCAGGCGATCTCGATATAGTCATGCTGGTGACAGCTGATCATTGCTGGATCTCGCCATAGAGCTTGCGATAGAGACCGTCGCGCTGCAGCAGTTCCTCATGGCGCCCCTGGTCGATGATGCGGCCACCGTCGAACACGAAGGCGCGATCGGCCTGCTTGATGGCGCTCAGCCGGTGGGCGATGATCAGCGTGGTGCGCCCCTGCAGGAATTCCCCGAGGGCCTGGTGCAGGCGTTCCTCGGTGCGGGTGTCCAGGGCCGAGGTGGCTTCGTCGAGCATGACCACGCTGGGGTCGCCGAGGATCATCCGCGCAATCGCAAGGCGCTGGCGTTGCCCGCCGGACAGGCGCACGCCGTTGCGACCGACCAGGGTGTCGAGCCCTTCGGGCAGTTTCTCGATATCAGTCTTCAGCTGGGCGATCTCCAGCGCCTTCCACAACTCCTCTTCTTCGTGCTCGACCCCCATGGTGAGGTTCTCGCGCACGCTGTCGTTGAACAGGGCAGGCTGCTGCAGCACCGTCGCCACATGCTCGCGCACCACCGGCAGTCCGATCTCGGTGATCGGGCAGTGTTCGAAGCAGATCCGGCCCTGTTGCGGCGGGTAGAGCCCGAGTATGACCTGGATCAGCGTCGATTTTCCGCCACCGCTGGCGCCGACCAGGGCGACCTTCTCGCCGGCGGCGATATCCAGCGATACGCCATTGAGCACCGGCTCGCCGTTGGCGTAGGCGAAATGCACATCCTCGATCTGCAGGGACACGGTCTTGCGCCCCTCGAAGGGGTTGACGAGCTGTGGATAGACCGGCTCCTGCTTCAGTTCGAGCAGGCGGTTGAGGCGCTTCAGCGCGGCGTTGGCGGCGTGATAGCTGTACTGGATCGACAGCACTTCCTGCACCGGCGTCATCATGAACCAGAGATAGGCATAGACGGCGAACATTTCGCCGATGCTGAGGCTGGAGAACACCACCATCAGCATGCTCACGGCGCGGAACATCTCGAAGCCGGCGAGGAAGATGAAGAAGGACAGTCTCGTCGCGGCGTCGCTCTTCCAGCTGTAGGCGGCGGAGCTTTGCTTGACCCCGCGGGCGCGATCGATGACGCGCAGGATGTAATGCCGCTCGCGGTTGCTGGCGCGAATCTGCTGGATCGCGTCCAGGGTTTCGGTGAGGGATTGCTGGAACACTTCGATGGCGCGGTTCTCGCGTTTCTTCAGCTCCTTCACCTTGTGCCCGAGCACGGTTGTGAAGTAGATGACGATGGGGTTCATGATCAGAATGAACAACGCCAGCTGCCAGTGAATCCACAGCAGCGTCGCGGACACGCCGATGATGATCAGCACGGCGACGAGAAACTTCGACAGCGCGGTGCCGATGAATTCGTCGAGGGTGTCGATGTCGGTGACCAGGTGCGAGGCCACCGCGCCGCTGCCGAGCAGTTCGTACTCGACCATCGAGATGCGTTCGAGCCGGTGCAGCAGTTGCCGCCGCAACTGGTAGGTGATGTCCTTGGCGATCAGCGTGAACTCGCGGGTCTGCCAGACTGACAACAGGGTGCCGCTGAAGCGCAGCAGCAGGGTCAGCAGCATCATGCCGACGATGACCAGTGCCGGCCCCTGCCAGTCGGCGGGAAAGCTGCTGCGGAAGAAGGCGACGATCGGGCCCGGCTTGTCCAGCAGTACCTCGTCCACCAGCAAGGGCATCAGCATCGGGATCGGCACCAGAATCATCGCAGCGAGAATGGCGACGACATGGGCGCGAATCAGCAGGCCCTTGTGCGGTCTGCCGAGCTGCACGATATGGCTCCAGTCGATATGGCGGGTCTGCTGCATGGGCGGGGATGGTGGCAGCTTTGCAGGAGCGGGGCAAGGATCGGCATCAATCCTTTCGGGGGCTTGCGATAATGCTTTAGAATGTCGCGACAATTCGTACAACAAACCTCGAGGAGCGACATGAAACGACACATCCTGCTGGGCGCGATCGCCGCGCTGACCCTGACTCTGGGCATGAGCGCCCAGGCCGCCGTCAAGATCGGCATGGTGACCACCCTGACCACCAAGGCCGGTTATCTCGGCGAGGACATCCGCGACGGCTTTCAACTCGCCATCGAGCAGGAAGGCGGCAAGCTCGGCGGAGTCCCGGTCGAGCTGCTGGTGGAAGACGACGGACGCAAGCCCGGCCAGGGGCG
>WGBK01000155.1 GCA_015494335.1 Gammaproteobacteria bacterium
ACGGAGCGCTGCGCCCGTCATCGGACTCGCTGCGGGCGGCATCGCGCCGCAGAATCTCGATCATCGAGGAGAGATCCTCCGGCACGGGTGCCTCGAAGGACATGGGCTCGCCGCTGGCCGGGTGCTCGAAGCTCAGTCGGCGCGCATGCAGTGCCTGTCGCCGAAACCCGGCCAGGGCTTCGCGCAACTCGTCGTTGGCACCGCGCGGGGTATGAAAGCGCCCGCCATAAACCGGGTCGCCAAGCAGGGGGTGCTTGAGCCATGCCATGTGCACGCGGATCTGGTGGGTACGACCGGTTTCCAGCCGCACATCGATGAGCGTATGGGCGGGGTAGCGCTCGCGCACGCTGTAATGGGTTACCGCCTCCTTGCCGTCCTCGCGCACCGCCATGCGCTTGCGATCCACCGGGTGGCGGGCGATCGGCGCATCGATGGTCTGCCCGGCGGTGAGCCGTCCCTGGGCAATGGCCAGGTATTCGCGCTTGACCTCGCGGGCCTGCAGCGCCTCCACCAGCGCCGCGTGGGCTTCCAGGGTACGCGCCACCACCATCACCCCGCTGGTGTCCTTGTCCAGCCGATGCACGATGCCGGCACGCGGAAGTTGCTCCAGGCGGGGATCGCGGTGCAACAGGCCGTTGAGCAGGGTACCGCTGACATGACCCGCCGCCGGATGCACCACCAGCCCGGCCGGTTTGTCGACAATAAAAATCTGTTCGTCCTCGTACAGCAGACCGAACTCGATGGCCTCCGGCCGGTCGAAGGTCTGCGTGCTTTCGGGGATGTCCAGATCCAGCCGGTCGCCGACCGACACCTTGTCTTTGGGCCGGGCTACCGCGCCGTTGAGCAACACCTGGCCCTCGCGGATCCAGCCTTGCTGACGGCTGCGCGAGAAATCGGGCAACAGGCGGTGCAGTGCCTGGTCCAGGCGCAATCCGTGCTCGGTGGTCCCGATGACCAGCTGTTGCCGAAGTAGAGTCATGCTATAGTCTGCGCCGCCTATGAATTGAAGGGTTCGATTGAAGAAATGTACCGATGGATTCTACCACTGCTGCTGTCGGCCGGTCTGCTGCTGTCCGGTTGCGCCACCACCGCCAGCGACCCGACCGCAGGTCTCAGCGCCGCGGAACTCTATGCCAAGGCCCGCGAACGGCTCGATGCCGGCGCCTACCAGAAGGCCATCGACTACTACGAGACCCTGGAATCCCGCTATCCCTTCGGCGATTACGCCACCCAGGCCCAGCTCGACGTGGCCTATGCCTACTACCGCTACAACGAGCCGGAATCAGCCATCGCCGCCGCCGACCGCTTCATCAAGCTGCATCCGCGCCATCCGGCCGTGGACTATGCCTATTACCTGAAGGGGCTGGTCAACTTCGGCCTCAAGAAGTCGGTCATGGACAAGCTTTATACCCGCGATCTGGCCGATTACGACAAGACCATCATGCAGCAGTCCTATGATGATTTCGCGGTACTGGTGAAACGCTTCCCGGACAGCAGCTATGCCCCCGACGCCATCAAGCGCATGGTGTACCTGCGCAACCAGCTGGCCCGCGCCGAGATCAAGGTGGCGGAATTCTACCTGCAGCGCCACGCCCCGGTCGCAGCGGCCAATCGCGCCCGCACCGTGGTCGAAAGCTACCAGGGCAGCGACGCGGTCAAGCGCGCCCTGCAGATCATGATCATCGCCTATCGAAAACTGGAACTGGACGATCTGGCCCGGGATGCCGAGCGGGTGCTGAAGCTGAACTACGGCGACCAGGCCCTCAGCGAAATCACCTCCGCAAGCGGTTCCTGATCACCGGCGAAAACCCGAGGTAATCGGGTAGCGCCGCTCCTTGCCGAAGGCGCGACGCGTCACGCGCACGCCGGGCGGAGTCTGGCGGCGCTTGTACTCGTTGACATCCACCAGCCAGGCCACGCGCCGCACCGTATCGGCATCGTAACCCTCGGCAATGATCTCTTCCACGGACTTGTCCTGCTCGATGTATCTTTCGAGGATCGGATCGAGGATCTCGTAGGGCGGCAGCGAGTCCTCGTCCTTCTGTCCCGGCGCCAGCTCGGCCGAGGGCGGGCGCTCGATGACCCGCTCGGGGATCGCCGGCCCCTGCCCGTTACGCCAGCGCGCCAGCGCATAGACCCGCAGCTTGGACACATCCTTGAGCGGCGCGAAACCGCCCGCCATGTCGCCATAGAGAGTCGCGTAACCTACCGACATCTCGCTCTTGTTGCCGGTGGTCAGCAGCATGGATCCCTTCTTGTTGGAGATCGCCATCAGGATCACCCCGCGGCTGCGCGCCTGCAGGTTTTCCTCGGTGACATCGCGCCCCAGGCCCTCGAATTCCTTCGACAGCACCTCGAGGAAGGCCTGCACCGGCCTCTCGATCGGTATCTCCGAGTAGGCCACACCGAGCATTTCGGCCTGTTGAGCGGCGTCGGTCTTGCTGATGTCGGCGGTGTAGCGGTAGGGCATCATCACCGCCTGCACCGCTTGCGGACCCAGCGCATCGCAGGCGATGGCCAGCACCAGGGCCGAATCGATGCCACCGGAGAGGCCCAGCACCACGCGCTCGAAGCCGTTCTTGGTGACATAGTCGCGGGTGGCGAGCACCAGGGCGCGGTAGAGCTGTTCCAGCTCGGGGCGTTCAACGGCACTTTCGCCGAGGGCGATCAGCTCATTATCCTGCCAGCAGACCAGATCCAGGGATTCCTCGAAACCGCGCTGTCGCAGCACCACCTCGCCGTTGGCATCCATGACGAAGCCCTGACCGTCAAAGACCAGTTCGTCCTGACCACCGACCAGGTTGACATAACAGACCGGCAGACCGGTCTCAGCCACCCGTTCGCTGACCTGGGCCATGCGCTCCGCCGTCTTGCTGGCATGGAAGGGAGAGGCATTGAGGTTGAGGATCAGCTCGGCTCCGGCGTCGCGGGCCTGACGCGCCGGTTCCGGGTACCAGATGTCCTCGCAGACGCTGAGACCGATGCGACGCCCGCCGATCTCGACCACGCTGGCTTCGTTACCGGCCTCGAAATAGCGCTGCTCGTCGAACACGCCGTAGTTGGGCAGGCGCTGCTTGTCGTAGTAGCGGAGCGGCTGTCCGGGTTGCAGCACCATTGCCGAGTTGAACAGCCGCCCGCCCTCGCGCCGCGGCGCGCCGATCACCAGGGCCAGACCCGGGTTTTCCCGCTCGATACGCGCCAGGGCCTGCTCGCACTGATCGAGGAACTGGCGCCGGAACAGCAGATCCTCGGGCGGATAGCCGGTGAGCGCAAGCTCCGGATAGATCACCAGCCCCGCCCCCTGTTCGAGAGCACGGGCGGCCGTGTCGAGGATGCGCTGTGCATTGCCGGCGACATCGCCGACCAGGGGGTTGAGCTGGGCCAGCGCAATGCGCAGGGGGGTAGATTTTGCCGTCATGAATTGGGGATCGGAAATCGGGAAAAACGCGATTCTATCGCGAAACCCGGCAACGCGTTATCATCGCCGTCCCACCACAAGAAAAACAAGGAGCCTTCCATGAGCGAACCAATCGTTGTCGACAAGCAGCCCGCCGTCCTCGAACTCGATGCCGGCACCTACTACTGGTGCAGTTGCGGCCGCAGCAGGAACCAGCCTTTCTGCGACGGCTCCCACGAAGGCACCGACTTCACACCGGTGGAATTCACCCTCGCCGAGAAAACCACCGTGGCGCTGTGCCTGTGCAAGCACAGCAAGAACCCGCCCTTCTGTGATGGCAGCCACAACAAACTCTGACGAGCATTTTTAGAGGCGCCATGACCCTTTGCCAATAGAATGAAATATGTCGAGATCGTGGCCGAGGCCGGCAGCGCCGATACGGTCGCGGCCATCGCCGAGAAGATCAAGGCCAGCGATCTTCGCCTCGGACCGGCCGACGAGGACGGCCTGATGCAGATGCGCCTGCTGATCGATGACGGCCATCTGCAGTGGGTGCTCGACGCGCTGCAGAGCGTGCTCGGAGCACAGCCCTC
>WGBK01000156.1 GCA_015494335.1 Gammaproteobacteria bacterium
GTCTGTCCCGCTACCTGCGGGGACTCGCCGGCGGCCATAACCGCAGGCCGCGTCTCGACGCCTACCGCAGCCGGCGATGAAGATCTGGCGCGTCGGCGGCGCGGTGCGCGACCGGCTGCTCGGCCGCCCGGTCGAGGATGTGGACTGGGTCGTCACCGGCGCCACGCCGGAGCAGATGGTCGAACAGGGCTACAAGCCCGTGGGCAAGGATTTCCCGGTCTTTTTGCACCCGAACACCCACGAGGAATACGCGCTGGCGCGCACCGAGCGCAAGGTGGCCCGGGGTTATGGCGGTTTCTCCTTCAACACCGACCCGTCGATCACCATCGAGCAGGATCTTGCGCGCCGCGATCTCACCATCAATGCCATGGCCGAGGACGAGGATGGCCTGATCATCGACCCCTATGGCGGACAGCGCGACCTCGAGGCGCGCGTTCTGCGCCATGTCTCCGAAGCCTTCGTCGAGGATCCGTTGCGGGTGTTGCGCATCGCACGCTTCGCCGCGCGCTTCGCCCATCTCGGTTTCCGCATCGCCGGCGAAACCTGCGACCTGATCCGCCGCATCGGCGAATCCGGCGAGCTCGACGCCCTGGTGCCGGAGCGGGTCTGGGTGGAGACCCGCAAGGCCCTGTCCGAACCGGACCCCCAGGTCTACTTCGAGTCCCTGCGCGACTGCGGCGTGCTGAAGCAGCTGTTTCCCGAGATCGACGCCCTGTTCGGCGTGCCGCAGACCGAAAAATACCACCCAGAGATCGACACCGGAGTGCATGTGATGATGGTGCTCAAGCAGGCTGCTCTGCTCCGCTGCGATGTCGATACCCGCTATGCCGCCCTGACCCACGATCTGGGCAAGGCCACGACGCCGAAGGACATCCTGCCCGGCCATCGCGGCCACGAGCAGCGCGGGCTGAAGATCCTGCGCCGCCTCAACCAGCGCCTCAAGGTGCCGAAGGCGCCGGCCGAACTGGCCCTGCTGACCTGCCAGTACCACACGCATGTCCATCGCATCTACGAGATGCGCCCCGACACCATCCTGCGCTTCCTGCAGGATACCGACAGCTTCCGTCGTCTCGAGCGCTTCCACAAGTTCACCCGAGCCTGTCTCGCCGACGCACGCGGTCGCCTGGGCTTCGAGGATGATCCCTATCCGCAGGCCGATTATGCCTGGCATCTGGCGCAGGCCATGAACCGTCTCGACCTGGCGCCGGTGCTCGAATCCGGCCTCGCAGGCAAGGCCCTCGGCGAGGCCATCCGCGCCTATCGCCTGCAACACCTCAAGACCCTGATCGAACACGAGCCTCCGGCCGCTGACTGATGCCTGAACTGCTTTCCGAATGGACCGGCCTTTCCACGGGCTTGCTGGTGCTGTTGTTCGCCGCGGCGCTGCTGGCCGGGTTCATTGACACCCTGGCCGGGGGCGGTGGCCTGATCACGCTGCCGGCGCTGATTCTTGCCGGCCTGCCACCGCTGACGGCGCTTGGCGTCAACAAGCTGCAGGGCAGCGTCGGCACCGCCACCGCTTCCTGGATGATGTGGCGCAAGGGCAAGCTGGAACAGACCCGGGTCGGTACGCTGATGGCCATGGCCTTCGCCGGTTCCGTGGCGGGCAGCATGGCCATACAGTTTGTCGACAGCCAGGCCCTGCGCTGGGTCATCCCCGTGGTTCTGACATTAATTGCCGCCTGGTTCCTGCTGGCCCCGGCCATGAACCTGCAGTCCGCCCGTCCGCGCATGGGTGGCAAGACCTATCATCGCCTGGTGACACCCCTGATCGGCGCCTACGACGGCGCCTTCGGCCCCGGCACCGGCTCCTTTTTCACCCTCGCCGGGGTAGCCCTGCGCGGCCACGGCCTGATCGACAGCACCGCGATCGCCAAGACCCTCAACTTCGCCACCAACCTGGCGGCTCTGCTGGTGTTCCTGGCCGCCGGGCAGGTGCTGTGGCCGGTCGGCCTGCTGATGATGACGGGTCAACTCGTCGGTGCCTGGCTCGGCGCTCACAGCCTGCTGCGCATCGACCCGCGCTGGCTGCGCATGCTCATCGTCGGCACGAGCCTGGCGATGCTGCTGCGTTACCTGTGGCAGGGCCATTGAGCCCGTTTCAGCGGGGCTGTTGCGGCTTTCCCTGCTCCGCGGGATCAATCCTGGCCTGTGACTTCGATCTCACTCGGCAGATAAATGCACCGGCTTCCTTGCAAAAGGTAGTTATGATATGAGTCTTGTACATCCTGCTTTCAAACCCCTGCTGCTTGCAGCCAGCGTCAGCCTTGCCGCCTGTGGCGGAGGTAGCGACAGCACCGGCGATGACACGGGCAACAACCGCAGCAGCCGGTGCCGCCATCGTCGGCACCGTGACCGTAAAGGGCGCCCAGGGCAATACCGTTTCCACACTGATCGAGGCTGACGGCAGCTATGGCGTGGATGTTTCCGGACTCACCGCGCCCTATCGACTGCGCGCCGAGGGCACCGTCGGCGGCCGCACCTATCGCCTGCATTCCTACGCAGAGGCCGCCGATGTCGGCGGCACCGTCAATGTCACTCCTTTCACCGACCTGATCCTCGCCAATGCGGCGCAGCAGATCGCATCCGCCTACTTCGACAGCGACAGCAGTCAAGCACTGGATCCGGCCGTGGTGGACGCCCAGGAAGCCGCTCTTCAGGCCCGCCTGCAGGATGTGCTGGATGTGCTGGGCGTGGGCACCGCCATCGACCTGCTGAACTCCTCCTTCAGCGCCGACCATTCCGGACTCGATGCCGCCCTCGACCTGATCCGCATCGAGGTGGACCCGAACACCAATGTCGCAACCATTACCGACCTGGTCAGCAACAGTGTCATCAGCGACAGCATCCTGGACACCGAGGACAACAGCGACGGCTTCACCGTAAGCGATAGCGAACAGGCGGCCTACACCGGCACGGTCAGCGACATCCAGGCCATTGCCAATCTGCTCGACAACCTGACCGCCGCCTTCGCCAACGGACTGCCGAACTCATCCGCCATCGAGAGCCTGTTCGCCAGCAATTTCCTGAATGACGACGTGGGACGCAGCCAGTTCCTGTCCGAGATCACCACCGATCCGGAGATGACAGGCATCCAGTTTGCCAGCGTCGCCATCAGCGATCTCGACGAAACCACCGGCACCGCCAAGGTAACCTTCAATGTGGTATTCAATGGCGCAACCGACCCGGTCAGCGAAACCTGGCTACTGGCGCGCGATGCCGATCTCGGTTGGCAACTGCAGGGCAATCAGCGCATCGTCGAACTGGATGAGCTCAGCTTCCATTGCAACGATTACGATATCAGTGACGCCAATACCGCAGGTGCCTGTGGTATCAATGTCCAGGCCATCGACAACGACTTCAGCAACAACGGCGGTGTGGCCGACATTCCGGTCGCCTCGGCAAAGGTCGAACTGATCGACCACGACACCCAGGCTGTGGAAGCCACGATCTACCTGGGAACGCCGGCCAGCGGCACGGCGGGCGAATTGCAGGTCTTCGATGAAGGACAGGGCATCTATACCGGAGACTGGAAAGCCTTCGGCAGCAGCGCCGGGCAGATCGACCCGACCCTATTCGACGCCGGCGACACCATCCGCTACACGCTGTACTTCGAGGATCTCGACATCAGCGACACTGCCGCGCCCGCCATCGCATCCGGCGCCACACCCGCAGCGGTGTACAGCAGCACGGTCCGTTTCGCGCCTTCCACGACGCCGAAATACCCCCAGGCCACCCAGACGGCCCTGGATGCGATGTCCAACTTTGTACCCGGCGGCAATCTCGATATCTCCTGGACGGTGCAGGCTGGTACGCGCATCGACGAGGTGCTGGTACAGGTTACCGATTCCGAGGGCAATAATGTCGAGACCTGGATCGGCGACATCGCTCCGAACGCCACCAGCGCCAGCGTCGCCTCGACCGAATTCGCATCGCTCAGTCCTGCGGCAACCAGCTACGAACTGCTGGTCCGCATCTA
>WGBK01000157.1 GCA_015494335.1 Gammaproteobacteria bacterium
CCGCAATGACCGCGCAATCGCGCTCTCGATCATCGATATGGCGCACAACCTGAATCTGGATGTGGTCGCCGAAGGCGTGGAAAACGAGGAACAGTTCAGGCTGCTTCGCGACATGAACTGCCAGCTCTACCAGGGCTTCCTGTTCAGCCGGCCATTGCCGCAACACGAATTCCTGAAACACATCGAATCCCGGGAGCCGGAGCATGTCTGATCGCCTTTCACGCATCATCACCCGCAGCGGCGATGGAGGCGATACCGGCCTGGCCGACGGCTCGCGTCGGCGCAAGAACGATGTCCGTATCGTGGCGCTGGGGGAACTGGATGAACTCAACGCCGTGCTCGGGCTGGCGCGGGCCGCCATCGAAGATGAAGAAGCCGACAGTCTGCTGCTGCAATTGCAGCACGACCTGTTCGATCTGGGCGCGGAGCTTTGCCAACCCGGCAAGCAACAAGTCAGCGCCGACTACCCGAAAGCTGTGGAAGCACGGGCGCAGGCACTCAACGCGGATCTGCCGCCGCTGAAGGAATTCATACTCCCCGGCGGCAGCGAAGCCCTGGCCCGGTTGCACCTGGCGCGCACGGTTTGCCGCCGCGCGGAACGGGCTCTGGTGAGCCTGGACGATCGGGAGGGCGTCAACCCCAACAGCCTCGCCTACCTGAACCGGCTGTCGGATCTGCTGTTCATTCTCGGTCGTTATCTGGCCCGCAACCGCGGACTGAAGGAAACCTGCTGGCAACCCGCGATATCCCGCACCTCGGATTCCGATTGATCAAACCCGAAGAAGATGATCGATGCGCCAGTGACGGTCGTCGATGCCGGCCTGCTGGAAGCGCCGTTCGGCAATAGATCGGTAGGCCTCGGGCAGAGTCAGGTAGACATCGGAAAACTTGATCGCTTCTTCCTGGCCGATGATCTTGCTGATCACCGCGTCGATGCATTCATCGGAAGGTTCGCGGATGGCGATCGGAAAATAGCGTACATTGTCCAGCGCATCCTCGATGGAGCGGCAGTAGTTCTCCAGGTAGGGGCTGTGATTCGGTGTCACCACCCAGTACACATGGATAGGCTGCGGCTTGTCGAGGGCAATGGCGTGCTCGATCAGGCTCTTGATGCTGGCAAAGCCGGTATCGTAGGCGATGAAAATCAACGGACGGGTGGTGTCGTCATCGAGCACGAAATCCCCGCAGGGGCCTTCCAGGCAGACGCGATCGTTCTTCTTCAGCGTCCGGAACACATGTTCGCTGAAAGGATCACCGGGGCGATACTTGACGTGGATCTGCGGCTTCAGGCCGTCGCAGGGACAGCTGGCGATGGACTTGTTGCGTGACAGCCCGTTGCCGAAATCCAGGCGTATGTGCTGTCCGGCCAGAAACTGCAGCGGCTGACTGCGCGGCGTCTTCAGGGACAGCTGCATGACATCCTCGGACAGGCATTCGAGCCGGTACACCCGGGCCTCGATCCGCTGCTGCGGAATCTCGCGCGGGCTGCCGACCTCATCCGCCTGGATCACGCAATCGCTGCGTGGGGCATGGCAGCAGCTCAGAAAACGGCCATCGGCCTTCTGTTGTGGGCTGAGAACAAAATCGGAGTGCCGGATCGCTTCGATCTCGCCATCGACAAGCTTCGCCAGGCATTCTCCACAGCTGCCATTCTCGCAGCCATAGTGAAGATGAATGCCCGACTCGAGGGCGGCATGAAGCAGGCTTTGGTGATCGGAACATTCGAACTCGTGGCCGCTGGGCAGGATGCGGATCCGGTGAGTGGTCATCGGCAGTAAACAGCAAAGGGCTCAGGCGTTCAGCTTCGGCAATGCCGGTATTGCTGCATCATCCAGCCAATGAAGGCGGCCAGGGTCTGCCGCTGCTGGCGGTCGCAGTGTTTCTGCATCTCTTCCAGACGACTCTTGCTTTCCATCAGCAACTGTTCGTATTCGCCAATGCGGTATTCGGCATGCTGAAGACGAATCTGCAGGCGATTGACCTGCTCCTGCAAGGATTCCTTGGTGGGCTCGTAACCGGTATAGGCCTTGTGAATGGCATCCTGCTGGATGCGTGCGACACGCTCGAGCTCGCGTTCGTTATCGAGCCGGGTCTGAGGGTAGAGCTGCAACAGGGAGTCGACACTGACATCGCCCTCGAACACATCGAGCCGCCCCTGCTTGATATCCTGCTGGATCTGCCGACGACTGATGCCGGCCAGCTTGGCGGCCTTGGCCAGATTGAGATGGTGTTCCATGATTTTCTCTGTTCGATTGACAGAGACTTATAGCCCTTTCAGGCAGGTTTGGCAAGCCCAGTCTACCCCATAAGAGATAGAACATCGAAACATTCGATGCCCCTGGTCGCCTCATCAGGCAGATTTATACGGACCCGGAATTGTCCCAGGCAAAGGCGCAGTCGAGCTGGGAGCGCACCCGGATCAGGCCGGACAGTCCGTCCTCCACCATAACCTGGATCGGTGTACGCCCATCAAAGCGCTTGTGCGGCTTGCGCAACCACAGGTTGCACATTTCGACATTGCGCGGATAGGTGGTGCGCAGGGCATCGGCAATGCCGACCAGATGCTCGAGATGTTCGTTGACCGTATCAGTATCGGGGAAGGGTTCGCTGGTACGGTAACGCTCCAGCTTGCGCGCCTTGATGTCCTCGGGCAGGCCCAGCAACACGACCTTTTGCTGGCCGGTAGTACCCCAGCTGTCGAGCAGGGACATGATGTGCTGGGTCAGCAGAAGCCTGCGTTCAGGGGTCATGGGTTCGGGCATGGTGCTTCACATTGCGGCAGCGGGAATATTAAGGAGTATAACCCCGACAAGGCTTCGGATAGTCCTTTTTGAAATGGGGTTATCCCTTTCCATCTCAGCGCTTGGCCAGATTGAAGTAACCCCGCTGCAAGGCATGCTTCAGCTGATCGAAGCTTTCCACCGCTTCCTCGTAGGCCAGGCGTGCCTGCCGGACCTCGTAGCAGAGCTTGCGATCCAGCGCCTCGGGCTCAGCCCGCGCCATGCCCAATACGTCCTTCAGATACTTGGCTCGCAGAATCGAAATCGACTGCGCCAAATGGAGAAAATCCTCCTCGCTGATATCCCCGGCGATCTCGGTGATCGCAGAGCTGTTCATCTCGCTGATCTGGTGTTCGAACTGCTGCATCATGCGTCGAACAACGGCATCCTGTTCATCGGACATGGGGTATTACCTGTGGAATTGCGTTGGTGAATCCCATTTATAGTTCAAAAGCCGCAGTTTTCCATCGCTGCGGGTGTTTTCCTGTCCTTCGGAGCCAAGCATTCATTCCCGCCCCAGCCACACCTCGACCCGACGATTCTTCGCTCGAGCCTTTTCGCTATGCCCCTTTACCAGCGGCTGGCGTTCACCTTCCCAGCCCATGCGCAGCATTTTCGGGTCGACGCCACTGAGCAGCAGCCAGTCGTAGACATACTGGGCGCGTCGTTTGGACAGGTTGTCGTTGTAGCAGTCGCTGCCCTTGTCGTCGGCGTGGCCGACCACGCGCACGACCTTCACCGAGGGATCCACCTTGATATAGGCAAGCAGTTTCTTCAGGGCCCGTTCCTCCTCACCCGGGGGCGGAAATTCCTCGTCGAAGCCGAAATACACCCGGGCCCGCTTCACATCCTCGAAGTTGTAGGGAAAGAGCTTTTCCACGCACTCGTTGAAAGCCTGCTCGCTGTCGCGAAAGCGCACCGTGGACAGGCGTATTGAGACATGATGATCGCCATCGGTAGTATCGATGAACTCGAAGGCGGGCTGGAAGCCCTGTTGCAATTCGTACCAGGCACGGCGGGAGCTTTCGGCACCGGCGCGTATCATACCCACCCCTCCTCCGGTGGTTTTCAACTTTGCTAGTAGCGCTGTCTTCTGCTGGCTCTTCCAGTTCGCGCTCCGGGAAAGCAGACGGGCGGCCAGCCCCCTCGGGTAGTTCTGCCAGGCATCGATGCGCAGCCGCAGCGGGCGGCCGCTGTCACGGTAGAACACGGCCTTGCCCAGCAGCGGGATTTCCTGACTCAGGCTGCACTGCAGCACGCCGTTGTTCGCCAGGATCCAGCTGGCCTGCTCCATCGGTGCCTGGTAAACGCGGTCGGCAGGTACGGCGGCAGCGGCGCCAAAGGCCATCAGCACCAGCGGCAAAAGCATGGAAAGGGGTTTCATGTACGGGTTATCGCGCTTGCGGCGACAAACTTTAGCCCGGATACCCGTCATGACTCGAGAAAACGGCGGGTGATGTCGAAGAAGGCATCCGGCTGTTCCGCATGCAGCCAGTGACCGGCCCGGACAATGGTTTCCAGCCGGGCCTGGGGGAAGTGTCGTTCGATCAGCGGCCAGTACTCGTCCCGCAGGTAGTCGGAGAACCCGCCACGAATGAACAGGCTCGGCTGCTCGATACACCAGTCGCCGATATCCGGAAAGCCGGTGATGTCGTCGATATGCGCCCGGATGGCCGGCCAGTTGATCTGCCAGCGCCATCCCGTATCACTATGCTCCAGGCTCTGCAACAGGAACAGGCGAATGGCATCGTCCGGTATGTCCGCCTTGAGCTGTTCATCGGC
>WGBK01000158.1 GCA_015494335.1 Gammaproteobacteria bacterium
AGTTGCGCACTGGCCTCGCGGGCAACCAATACGCTTTGAATACCCGGATCCTGTTCCAGCTCTGTCGCGAGATTGGCAGCAGCCCGAGCGTTGGCCTGCCGAGGTATTGAAACCGTCATGTAGGGCAACCCGGGCAGGCTGGTCACGATCCGCGCATCTATATCCTTCAGAGCCGTATTGACCTGACTCACCGTGGCATCGGGCTCCAGGAACACATCCAGCCGGGTAAGAATGACACCACCCGAAATGTCTCCAACTGCCGCGGCCTCCGGCTCGATACGCTCCATGGACTGCAAAGCCCCGCTATCCGGCGCCCCAGCCAATATTCCGTTATCAGGATTCAGCTTTTGAGAATCACCTGATCCGCCACAGGCAGCAAGCAAGCTCACCGATACAACCAGCACAAGAAACACCGGAATACGCAACAGCTTCATTTCAACCTCTCCTCGATCGTGGACATCCCTGTCTTTTTGCCAGATGGCTTTTCCTTCACGAGAGGAAGTCTGACGACGATACCAAGCCGGCAAAACCCCATGAATTGGGGGTCTGGCAATATTTTGTCCTCGAAACGGAAACCGACAAATCGATAGTTGAGGGGCAGTTTCTCCGTAAGCCTTTGGATTCAGGGATTTTTTTGCACAATTGATTGTCTATTTTGTTGCAACAATAAAAAAGGAGAAAACCATGATAACTTCACACACGGGCTCGGCCAGGCCTTTCATCATTGCCATTGTTTCGTTGTTTGCCATTCTGATCGTACTGCTTTCGGTGCGTGTCATCGAGACCGGGAATGTCGGCGTCGTCAAGACACTGGGCGAGGTTTCGCCGGATGAACTCGGTAGCGGCATTCACCTGATCAATCCGCTGATCACCAGCCTGGATGTCTACAGCGCAAAGGAAATTCAGGTCGACCTCGAGGACATGACGCCCAAAGCCAGCGACAATCTCTCCCTCGAGGATTTCGATATCACGATCTACTACCAGGTGGCACCGGACAGGATCGCGGACATGAAAATCAAGTACGCCCTGCCCGAGCGTGGCGACGGCGATATTCTCTATCCGGTTTATGAACTGGTTCGCAAGCAATCCCGCAGCGCCACCTACGACGCGATAGCAAAAATCCCGTCACTGGATATTCACAAGCAACGCCAGGGACTGGAAAGCGACATCATGGCGTCGATCCAGAAAACCCTGGATGAATCGGATCCCGGCGTGTTCACCATCAGTCGCGCCATCATCCGTTCCATTCGCACCGACCGCAGTGTCGAAAAGGCGATACAGGATGCGGTGTCGGCGGAAAAGAAACTTCAGGCCAAAGCCATCCAGGTGGATATCGCCAACAAGGACGCCGAAATCGAAATCGCCCGTGCACGCGGTGTTGCCGAGGCCAACCGCATCATCAATGATTCGCTGACACCCGAATACCTGCAGCACGAACTCAACAGCGCGCTGATGGAGTTTGCGAAGAATGGAAATGGTTCCGTAGTCATTCCGGCGAATATCGGAAATGTGCAGATGTTGCTGCCTACGGAAAAACTGGGTTCGGCTCGCAGGAACCAGAGTAGAAAGTAAAACTTCTCCTGACAATCAGCGGCGGACCCGTTCGGGTCCGCCGTTGTCATTTCTGCTTCGAGCGCTGAGTCAATTCCCGGTCAGCACTCGATGACATTCACGGCCAGTCCGCCCTCGGCCGTTTCCTTGTACTTGCTCTGCATGTCGCGCCCGGTTTCGCGCATGGTGGCGATCACCTTGTCCAGGGACACGAAATGGCTGCCATCGCCCTGCTGGGCCATGCGCTTGGCATTGATGGCCTTGATCGCGGCCATCGCGTTGCGCTCGATACAGGGCACTTGAACCAGGCCTCCGACCGGATCGCAGGTCAGACCAAGATTGTGCTCCATCGCGATCTCGGCAGCGTTCTCCACCTGTCCGGGCGTGCAGCCCATGACTTCGGCCAGACCCGCCGCCGCCATCGAGCAGGCCGAGCCTACCTCGCCCTGGCAACCAACCTCGGCACCGGAGATGGAGGCGTTTTCCTTGTACAGGATGCCGATGGCGCCCGCGGTCAGCAGAAATCGGACGATACCCTCCTCTCTGGCATTGGGGGCAAAGCGAAGATAGTACTTGAGCACGGCGGGAATGATGCCAGCCGCGCCATTGGTTGGCGCGGTAACCACCCGGCCGCCGGCGGCATTCTCCTCGTTGACCGCGATGGCATAGAGATTGACCCAATCCATCGTGGTCAGCGGATCGCAGAGCGCGGATTCCTGCTGCTCGCGCAATTTTCGGTACAACGCCGGGGCACGGCGCGGCACCTGCAATCCGCCGGGGAGGATGCCTTCGTTCTCGCAACCGGCCTGGATACAGGCATCCATGACCCGCCAGATGTTCAGCAACCCGCTTCGAATCTCCTCGTCCGTTCGCCAGCTGCGCTCGTTGGCGAGCATGATGTCGCTGATCGAGGCCTGCTGCTCGTTGCAATGAGCGAGCAGGGTTTCCATGCTGTCGAAGGGATAGGGCAGCTCGGTTTCGTCGCGGGCGTGCAGATGATCCTCGCTGGCCTCGGACTCCTCCACCACGAAACCGCCGCCGACGGAATAGTACACCCGCTCCAGCAGGACACCGCCGCAGGCATCAGAGGCCGTGAAGCGCATTCCGTTGGGGTGCCAGGGCAGCACCTGGTCGGGATGAAAGAGCAGCTGATCGGCTTCGATCCAGCGGATCGGGCGCTGACCACCGAGGGGCAGTTCGGTACGCTGCCGAATCGCCGCCAGCCGATCGTCGATGGTTTGCGGATCGATCCGGTCCGGCCGCTCCCCGCACAGCCCGAGCAGGATCGCCCGGTCGCTGCCGTGCCCGCGCCCGGTAGCGCCTAGGGATCCGTAGAGATCGCACTGCACGCGCTGGACGCGATCATGCAACCCCTGCTGTTGCAGCGCTTCGACGAAGCGGCCGGCGGCCCGCATCGGCCCGACCGTATGTGAACTGGACGGGCCGATACCGATCTTGAACAGGTCGAAAACACTGATCGCCATGGCGGCGCAACCGGGTCAGACTGCGACCTCAGTCCACATAGACCGGGAAGCGGGAGCAGAGATCCAGCACCTTCTGCCTGACCTCGGCGATGACCTGCTCGTTCTCGAGGTCATCGATGACATCGCACATCCAGCCCGCCAGCTCCCGCGATTCCTCCTCACCGAGGCCACGGG
>WGBK01000159.1 GCA_015494335.1 Gammaproteobacteria bacterium
ACGCTCGGCCAGACCACTCTGGAACAGCTGCGTCAGCGCTTCGGCCAGGTCGAGGGTATTGCCCTGTTTCAGAACCCCGATGGGCGCTATAGCCTCGAAGCCTATCTCGGCAAGGTCAACATCGGTCCGCTGAGCGGGCGCTGGATCGTCACCCTGGCGGCCAGCCAGGCGGAACTGGAAGCCCTGAGTCGGCGCTCGATCAAGCGCATCAAGACCGAAAACGGCAGCATCCGCTGGACCCTGAAACCCGATGCCCAGGCCGAGCAGGCCAGTCGTGCTGTCGCAACGTTGACGATGATTCCCGGCTATTCGGGTATGGATGCGGACTTTCTGCGCTCCCGCTTCGGGGAACCGACCGAGGTTCGCAAGGTCGACAAAGACAGCGAACAGTGGCTGTACCCGGAACGGGGACTGCGCATCCTGCTCGATCGCAAGGGCAAGGAAATGTTCGAATACATGACACCGGCAATGATGCAGCAGGGCAATCAGCCGGTAGCCCATGCGGTTCCAGCCGCGGAGGAGAGACCATGAGCGAGAATGTCGCCATCATCGGCGCCAGCCACAAGCCCGACCGCTATGCCCACAAGGCTCAGGTTCTGCTGGCCGAGAACGGGCACCGGGTGTTCCCTGTGTCCGGCAACGGCCGCGAAATCCTCGGCGCGCCCGGCTATCGCTCGGTCTCCGAGATCGAGGAGCCACTGGATACCGTGACCCTCTACCTCAATCCGCAACGCCACCAGGCCATCGTCGACGATATCCTGGCCAAGAAACCGAAACGCGTGATCTTCAACCCCGGCACCGAGTCCGACGAGCTGGAAGCCCGCTATCGCGAGCAGGGTATCGAAACCGAACGGGCATGCACCCTGGTTCTGTTGCGAACGGGACAGTACTGACAAAAAAAGACCGCAACCCGAGGGTCGCGGCCAGGGACAGAGCATCCGCTCCATCAAGGAGGCCAGGCGATTCCGCCCTTGGGGCAAATCCGGACGGCGATCAGGGGCGGCTCGATCTGCGCCTTGAGCGATGTTCCTGGAGGGCCGAGGAAAATTCAGTCTCGCTGACGGCGCCATCGCCGTCGGCATCCAGTTCCCGGAATTGAATCATGTTCTCCAGCCCCCGCATTTGCCGGCCCTGTTCGGCGCGTTGACGGATGCGCTGCCCTCGCGCCTCGATGAATTCGCTTTCCTGAATCCAGCCATCGCCATTGCGATCGAAACCCTCGAACGAAGGTTGCCCGCCGGGACCTCGTGCAGAGCGCCTGTTCCCCATTTGCTGCCCGTGGAGCAACTGCCGGGAAAGTTCCATCTCGTCCCGCGTCAACCGGTCGTCCCCGTTCTGGTCGAGAAAGGAAAAATCGGGCATGCGGGGATGTCTGCCATTGAGGAACTCGTCCCGGTCGATGATCTGATCACCGTTCCGGTCGAGGCGATCGAAACGAAATCCCTGGTCGCTACCCTGCTGGGCCTGGGAGGATGTCATGCTCAGGCAGCCGGCCAGTGCGAGAGTGAAAAGTGACAGCTTGGTCTTGAGTGAGTTCATGGCTTTGCTCCTGTGGGGTCGATCAATGTTCCATCGGGCTGTTGATGATGGCTTCGTAAACGCCGGGATCCAGGTACAAGGGGGCATAGTCGATACCCTGTGTTTCCAGGTTGCGGACAAACGCCCGCAGATGATTTCGAGAACCCTTCATGAGGTTTTCGTACACCGTCATGATATCGTTGTTGTCTTCGACCGCGTTGATGTAGCGTTGGATATCGATAATATCCACTTCCTCGATCAGCGCCCCGACCTCGAGCGCATCGATCAGGCTGGCATTGCCGTCGGCGACAAGATCATCGTGCAACTGCTGAAGCGTGGCGTTCTCGAATACACCCTGATCCTTGTCGCCAGCCGGATCGGGCAGCAGGTAGCGATCGATCAGCAAAAGCATGGCATCCATATGAGTTTGTTCGCTGACGGAGATGTTGTCGAATACCCGCAACTGCCAGACATCGTAGAGATGGAGGTAGACATCTCGAGCCAGTTTTTCCTCTTCGCGCATGTACAGAATGCCATCGCGCTCGACATCGGTCAGGTCACCCAGGGGAAGGCTGTCCAGATCGGACCGCAGGTTGGCGAGGGTGCTGCTGGCGCTGTCGTACATGTTCGACGACAGGTCGGCATCGTCGTCGCTGCTGCAGGCCTGCAATCCGAAGATCAGCACGGGTACCAGCAAAATGCTGTGGAACCATTTGAAGGCTGTTTTCTCGAAAGAGTTATTCATGGTTGGTTTCTCCTTTCGTAAAATAGGTATTCGAGTCGGTTTGAGGGCTCTCGTCTCTTCGCGCAAGGAAATGGCTCAACAGGGCGATGAAGATCCAGACTGAACTGCGCAAGGTCATCGCTCCAACGGTTCGTGTCTCGTAGGGAGCCCCTGTGTTGATGTACAGGGCGAAGGCCAGAAAGACGGTAAGGGTTGCCAGAGCGATCAGAATTGAAAGCCGGACAGCCCATTTTTCCTTTTTCCATAATCCGGCGCCGGCAGCGATATAGAAGAAACCGGCGACGAAGTTGAACCAGAGCACGAAGGGCACATAATTCCCCGCGGCGGCACGGTCCGGGCCGTCGACAAAAAGAACCATGCCGCCGGACTTGAGCGTAAGAAATCCAAACAGGATGGCGATCGATCCAAGGATCCTGAATATCAATCTGTGACGTTTGCTGTTGAACATTTCTCGTCCCTTGTATTTCAGTGGAAGGGGAAAGTCGTGGTGCGGTTGGGCAAGAGCCGTGCCCGCAAACCGATTCAGCGGCGGCCGTGTCCGCCCATGCGGGAACCGAAGCCGGAACCATAGCCGCTGCGACGCTCAGAAGACCGCTGAAATTCCCTTCGTTCGTTTCGTGTCCGTCCATCTCCGTTTCCCGAGCCATCCCGCAAACGCTTTCTTTCTCCCTGACCGTTTCCCTTGCCCTGTTTCATTTTCCGGCCAGCTTGCGGGGTGCCCGAGCCGTCCTGTGCCTGGTTCATTTCACGGTACAAGGCTCGTTCCTCGGCCGTCATGGACTGCAGTTCCTGGCGTTGCTGAAGTCGTACCTGATCCCTTTCGAGAAGAGGGGTGGTGTCGTCGGCAAAGACCTGACCGATGGAAAACAGAAGGGGAATTGCAAGAAATGCAGACTTGGTTTTCATGGTTCATCTCCTGGTTGCTTGAATCGTTCACAAGCAGGTTGCGCTTGTGCCATGCTGCGCATTATGCTGGGAAAATGTTTCCCAGGAATTTCAGGTCGGTGGAAAATTGTTTCAAAATGTTTCCTGAATCGATGCGGGTATCTCCATGACTGCTCCAGGTGATCGGGTGCCTTCGAAGACGAAGCCGCGAATACTCATCGTCGATGACGACATAGAATTGCAGCGGCTGCTGGTGCGCTACCTGGCCGATCAGGGCTACGATGTGGAGGCGGTTGGCGATGGCCAGGCCTTGGATCAATGGCTGTCCCGCAAGCAGGCCGATTTGTTGATACTCGATCTCATGTTGCCGGGCGAGGACGGACTCTCCCTGGCCCGCCGTCTGCGCCAGCAACAATCCCTGCCGATCATCATGTTGTCTGCCCGGGGCGAGGAAATGGATCGCATCATCGGCCTCGAGGTCGGCGCAGACGACTATCTGGCCAAGCCTTTCAACCCGCGCGAGTTGCTGGCCAGAATCCGGGCCGTGTTGCGCCGAAGCCAGGGTCGAGAGGCTGCTGTTGCAACCCATGGCGAAGAACCCCCCGCTTCGCACATCGCCTTTGGCGAATTCCTGCTCGATCCGGATACGCGGCGGCTCTGGCAGAACGGAGAAGAGCTTGAACTCACCAGTGGCGAGATGTCATTGCTGGTGGCCCTGGCGACCCGGCCGAATCGTGTCCTGAGCCGGGACCAGTTGATGGATCTAGTCGGTGGCCAAGATGGCGAAAGCTACGATCGCAGTATCGACGTTCGGGTAACCCGCCTGCGGCGCAAGCTTGGGGAAGGCCATCCCCCGCGTTTCATTCGCACGGTATGGGGGCAGGGCTATCGATTCACTCCCGATCCGAAGGGGAATGACAGAACGTGAACAGCCGGCGCAGTACTCCGCCCAGTATCTTTGCGCGTACTGTCCGGATTTTGGGGCTGACCCTTTTCCTGCTTGTGGCTGTGGTGATGGCGACCAGTATCAGCCTGGCGCTTTTTCCGATGGCGAAGCGTTCCGCCGATGATCTGGCCGCCCTGCTGGTGCTCTCGGCGAGGACCTGGACCGAGCTGCCTCCCCAGACCCGGCCGGACTTCATTCAGGAACTGCAACAGGAGCACGACATTCGACTGGCCGTTGCCGACAAGGAGCTGGAACCCTTGCAACGACATTCCCTGCTGGTCTATCTCGGCCTGCTCGAAAAGGCCCTCGAGCGCAGGCTGGACCAGGATCATGTCGTGGTGGGGCGTGATGAAGATAATCCGGACGGGGTCTGGATACGGCTTCCAAGTGTCGAGGGGCCGCTGTATTTCGGCATCAGCGACACGCGCATCGGCGCCAGGCCGCCGCTGGTCCTTCTCATTGCGCTGGCAGCGGTACTGCTGTTCTCGCTGGGCGCGGCCCTGGTCATCGCGCGCCGGATCACGCGTCCCCTGGAAAGGCTCTCCGACGCCACCACGGCGGTGGGTCAGGGGCGGCGCGAGCTGTTGTCCGTCGAGGGAGCCGAAGCCCGGGAAATCCAAGCCCTGATTCGCAACTTCAATCGCATGACGCGGCAGGTCGGCGATTTGCTGGAGAACCGGACCACGCTGCTGGCCGGTATTTCCCATGACTTGCGCACCCCGTTGACACGCTTGCGCCTGGGCCTGGAGATACACGGCGATGCGCTGGAACCTGATCTCCGGCAATTGCTGGAACGCAATCTCGAGGAAATGGAGCAGTTGCTGGATCAGTCCCTGATGCTGGCACGCGGCTTTGACGGCAAGGAACCGGTGGTCGAGAGAGGTCTGGTCGGCTTGCTGAGAACGCTGGCGGCGCAACGGGAAGCCGAGTGGCGACAGCAGCACCCCGACAGCCCCGGACAGGTGAGGGTTGAAGTGGATGCCGCGGTCGGCGATGAATGGCTGTGGGAACTGCCCGAACAGGCCTGTCTGCGCGTTCTGCACAACCTGATCGACAATGCTTTGCGCTACGGAGACGGCGATGTCCTGTTGCGCCTGGAGCGAAGGGATGGCTGTCCGTCGATTCGAGTGCTGGATCGGGGCCCGGGTATACCCGAGTCTCAGCGCGAGGCCGTGTTCCGCCCCTTCCATCGTCTCGAATCCTCGCGCAACGCGGCGACAGGCGGCAGCGGGCTGGGTCTCGCCATCGTGCGACAGCTGTGCCAGGCCCTTGGATGGAGGGTTGATCTGCAGGCCCGCGAGGGTGGAGGCACCGAGGCACGGCTGTGGCTCTGCGGCGCGCCGGGCGGATCAGCTCGCCGCGGTCTGATCGAGTAACCCGCAACGCAACAGGCGGCTCATTTCTTCGGCATAGTCATCGATCGAAAACCGGACTGCCCCGTTGCTTTCCGCACCCAGGTTCTCGCTCACCGGGGCAAAAAGAAAGCGGGAGGCGAGGGCCGAGGTCAGCAACGGGCCGATCAGCAACGGGGACAGGGGGCGTTCGCGTCCGCGCGACAGCGGCTGACAGATTTCCCGGTTGAAGATGCCCATCATCTGCCTTCCCCAACTCGCCTTGTGCTCGATGACTTCGGGATCATCGTGGGGCAGCTCGGTGATCACCACCACCAGAAAATCCCTGCGCTCGGCGAAGTAATACACGGCCGCGCGGATGAAGCGATCGAGTTTTTCGTTGCTGTCGCCCCCCGTCTCCAGATGATCGCGGGCGATCTGCAGGTATCCGGCGAAGAAATCGTCGAGGATCTCCTTGAGCAGACCCTTCTTGGACCCAAAGAAGTAGTTGACCATGGCCAGGTTGACATCGGCCGTGGTCGCCAGCTCGCGCAGCCCGGTTCCGGCATAGCCGTGGCGCGCGAACAGTTTTACCGCCGCATCGAGAATGCGTTGTCGCGATTCGGCGGGGTGGGCTTCGCGGGGAGGGGCTTTTTTCCCATGCTTGACTTTCGAGTTCATATCGGTAGGATTTAATCAAACGATTGTTTAATTTGCCAATTCCAGCAGAAACCGGCGATGCTGTAAAGGCCTGTTGCCGGCTCTCCACCAACGGAAAAACCGATCATGAAGAAGATTGTACTGATTCTCACGGCCCTTGCGCTGGGTTTCGGCGGCTGGTTTCTTTTCCAGCGCGCCGAGCGCGCGACGGTAGAGACGCCCCTGCCACAGCCTCCCACCTGGACGGTGCGGGTGGAGCAGGCGAAAGTCCGCCAGTTGCGGCAGAGCGCGAGATTTCTCGCCCGCGTCGAGGCGCGCAACAAGGCCAGCGTGGCCTCCAAGCTGAGTGGACGCATCGGACAGTTGCTGGTGCGCGAGGGCCAGCGGGTGAAGCAGGGTGATTTGTTGCTGCGCATCGACGACAGCGAAATACGCGCCTCCATAGCGGGTTTGCAGGCGAGCCTGGATTCCGCCCGCGGGCAGCGCGACTATCGCCGCCGTCAGCTGCAACGCAACCGTGAATTGCACAAGACAGGCGGGGTTTCGAACGATCTCCTCGAGGCCAGCGAGGCGGCCTACCAATCGGCGGTGGCCACGGTCAACGAGCTGCTGCAGAAGATTCGCGGTCTGGAGAACCAGTTGGAGTACAGCCGCATCCAGGCTCCCTTCGATGCGGTGGTCGGCCAGGTGTTTCAGCACGAAGGCGATCTTGCCGTGCCCGGCAAGCCGATACTGAGTCTCAATTCCCTGCCGCAGAAACTGATTCTGCGTTTCGTGCCGGGAGCCGCGCCCTTGCAACCGGGTCAGCCGGTATGGGCCGGTGGCACAGCCATCGGTCGCCTGGCCAGCATCTACGACGATGCCGAGGCGGGGCTGTGGCTGGCTGAGGTCGAACTGGACCGGCGCCTGGATCAGCCAATCGGCAGTTATCTCGATATCGATGTGCTGCTGCGCTCCGGCGAGGGCTGCTCGGTGCCGCTGCAAGCCCTGCTCCACCGGCCCGATCGAAGCAGCGTGATGCGTTTCGATGGCGAGCGTTTCGTCGAGCAGGCGGTGCGCGTGGAAGTGACGGGGCAGCGACATGCCCTGATTTCGCCCTGCGTCGAGCAGCCGGTGGCGGTTGCCGCCGAAGCCCGTCTGGCCTTGTTGCCGGCGGCGGGCGCCCGGGTACGAATCCGCGGAGACGAGAATGAATAAGAGCTGGGTGGAGCGGTTGCTGGGCCGCCCCTATTTCATCTATTCCTTCCTGACCCTGTTCCTGTTTCTCGGGGTGTTCGGGTACAACCAGATCGACCGCAAGTTGTTCCCCGATTCCCAGTACCCGGAGATCGCCGTGGTCATCGTGCAGCCTGGCGGCTCGGCCAAGACCATTGCTTCCACCATCTCGGTGCCGGTAGAGGAGGAACTGTACTCGCTGGGCGAGATCCGCCGCGTGCATTCCTCGACCATCGACGAGGTCAGCGTGATACGGGCGGAGTTCGAATACAGCAAGGATCTGGATCTCGCGGCCAGCGATGTGGCCACGGCCATCGGCAAGATCCGTTCTACGCTGCCGTCGGATATTCTCGAACCCCAGATTCACAAGATTTCCTCGGCCACGGCGCCGATTCTGGTGGTCGCGCTGAGTCCCGCCGACGGCGCCATGCCGCTGGAGGATGTGCGTCAACTGGCGGAAAACGAGATCCGGCAGCGTCTGATCAAGCTGCCGGGAGTAGCCAATGTCGATGTCTTCGGCGGCTATCGCAAGGAAGTGCAGATCCGGCTCGACAAGGAAAAGCTCGATCGCTACGGCATGTCGCTGGGGCAGGTGCTGGCCCTGTTGCAGGCCAACGATCGCGATTACGCGATCGGGTTCATCACCAACGATGCGAGTCGTTACCTGCTCAAGCTGCCGGGGCGCGCGGACCGGATCGAGTCGCTGCGCCAGATTCGCCTGACGCCCGATGTCTCTCTCGGGGATGTCAGCGAGATTCACTTTGGCACCGGGGAGAACCAAGCCGCCTATTTCGGCAACGGCAGGGCTGCCATTGCCCTGGCGGTGCAGCGCGGGCGCAATGCCGACGTGGTGCGCACCATCGAGCGGGTCGAGCAGGAGCTGAGCGAAATCCGCGCGCTCTATCCGGGGCTGTCCTTCGAGATTACCGATACGCAGAAGGACACCATCGTGCAGTCCACCGAGAACATGTTCGAATCGCTGCGGGATGCGATCCTGATGTCGGTGTTCGTGGTGTTCCTGTTCCTCGCCAGTTTTCGGCAGGTGCTGGTGGTGCTGCTCACCATCCCGCTGGTGTATGCGGCCACCGTCGCCCTGATGTGGCTGTTCGGCATCGAATTCAATGTAGTGACCCTGACCGGAATCATCCTCGCCCTCGGGTTGCTGCTGGACGATGCGGTGGTGGTGATGGAAAACATCGAACGCCATTACCGGCAACTGGGTTCGGACATTCGCACGGCGGTGATGCAGGGCACGCGGGAGATCATGTTCGCGGACCTCTCCGGCACCCTGACCACGATGATCGCGCTGTCCCCGATCATGTTCGTGGGCGGGTATCCGCAAACCGTGTTCCGTCCCCTGACCGGTACGCTGCTGCTGGCATTGGCCGCCTCCTACCTGATTTCGATCACCGCGGTGCCGCTGCTGTCGATGATGATCCTGAGGTTGCGCAATCCCTGGCTGCTCAAGGCGGAGGCCGTTTTTCACCGTATTATCGGCGCGGCCAACGAGCAGGTGCAGGGCTTTTTCTCCAGTGCCGTGCGCCTGGCGCTGGATCGTCGCGGCGCGGCTGCGTTGTATTTCGTGGTATTGCTCGGCCTGTTCGCAATCAGCGTCAAGGGCGTGATGCCGCTGGTGGGGCAGGAGCTGATGCCGCCGATGGACACCGGCAGTGTGCAGATCCGCCTCGTCACGGACCCGAACCTGCCCATCGAATCCAGCATCGAGGTGGCGCGTCAGGCCGACCGTATCCTGCGTGACAACGGGCCGCTGGAGCGGGTTTCCACCGCCATCGGCAGCGAGGCCGGGGTGCTGAGTATCGGCAGCGGGTCGGCGGCGGACCAGATGTCGATCAATGCCAGTTATGTTAATCGCTATGAGCGGGAAGAAGATATCTGGCAGATCGAACGCAGGCTGCGACGCGAGCTGGCCGCCATCGAGAATGTCAAGCAGGTGGATGTCGCAGATTACGGCGCCACCGCCCTGCCGAGCATACGCGCCAATCTCGATGTGATGCTGTCGGCGGGCAATTTCGAGGATCTGGTGGAGGCGGGGCGCATCGTCGAGCAGGCGATGTATCGCACCCAGGGCGTGGTTTCGGTATCGCGAACCTGGGATATCGACAAGACGGTGTATAACCTGGTGATCGATCCCCGCCGTGCCGCGCTCCACGGCTTGAAGAATTCGGATGTCAGCGCCCAGCTGCAGGCCATGTTGCGCGGCGTCGAGGTCTCCCGCTTCCCGGTGGTCAACAGCCGCGATCTGCAGGTCCGGGTGTGGCTGCCGGAGGCGCAGAGAGACCGCTTGCAGTTGCTGCCGACCCTGCTGCTCGACACCCCGAAGGGCGAGAAGATCCCGCTCGGGGCGATCGCCGAGATCCGTCGCGAGGTGGAGCCCGGCGTAATCAATCGCGAAGCCCTGAACTACACCCTGGATATCTACGGGCACCGCGAAAAGGCGGCCTCGAAATTCGCCATGATATGCGAGATGGCCGCCTTTTCGCGGTGCCCGTAGATATCCAGGGTGTAGTTCAGGGCTTCGCGATTGATTACGCCGGGCTCCACCTCGCGACGGATCTCGGCGATCGC
>WGBK01000160.1 GCA_015494335.1 Gammaproteobacteria bacterium
GGGCCGCACCGGCCAGGCCGACTACGCCAACACCGGTGCCTGGTCGAAGAAGGCGATCGCCGAGGGCAAGCGCTACGGACAGGTTCATGTCTGCGCCAGC
The DNA here is from genome assembly GCA_015494335.1 of Gammaproteobacteria bacterium. GTDB lineage: Bacteria > Pseudomonadota > Gammaproteobacteria > S144-22. The sequence continues at coordinate 101 of WGBK01000160.1, forward strand.
TCCGAGGCAGACGGTTTCCACTCGGTACCGGATTTCGCCGACTGGGAGTTGTCGAAGGATGCCGCCTATGTGCATATCACGCCCAACGAGACCATTGGCGGCGTCGAGTATCCCGGCCTGCCGGACACTGGCGATGTGCCCATCGTCGCCGATATGTCCTCGACCATCCTGTCCCGGCCGATCGATGTATCGCGCTACGGCATCATCTACGCCGGCGCGCAGAAGAATGTCGGACCGGCCGGATTGACGCTGGTGATCATCCGTGAGGACCTGATCGGTCATGCTGACGACAGCGTGCCGGCGATGCTCAATTACAAGACCCATGCCGATGCCGGTTCCATGTACAACACCCCGCCGACCTATGCCTGGTACCTCGCGGGGCTGGTTTTCCAGTGGATCCTGAAGAAGGGCGGCCTCGAGGCCATGGCGGAGATCAACCGGCGCAAGGCGGACAAGCTCTATGCCGCCATCGATGGCAGCGGTTTCTACGCCAATCCGGTGAAGCCGGAAAACCGTAGCTGGATGAATGTGCCCTTCACGCTGAAGGATCCGCAGCTGGACCCGGTATTCCTCGAGGGCGCGAAGGCACGCGGCCTGACCACGCTCAAGGGTCATCGATCCGTAGGCGGCATGCGCGCCAGCATCTACAACGCCATGCCCGAAGAGGGCGTGGACGCGCTGATCGAGTTCATGCAGGAATTCGCCGCCGAGCACGGGTGAACGCGATGAAGAAGATCCTCACGCTCAACAATATCGCCGCCGAAGGCCTGGAGAAGTTCCCGCGCGACCGCTACGAGGTCGGCTCCGAGATCTCCGCGCCCGAGGCCATCCTGCTGCGTTCCTTCAGGATGCACGACATGGAGATTCCGGATTCCCTGCTGGCCGTCGGCCGCGCCGGAGCCGGGGTCAACAACATTCCCGTGGATCGCATGACCGATCGCGGCATCGCCGTGTTCAATGCTCCCGGTGCCAACGCCAATGCGGTCAAGGAACTGGTCATTGCCGGCATGCTGCTGGCCTGCCGCAACCTGTGTCCGGCCTGGGCCTATACCCAGGGTCTCGATGGCAGTGACGCCGAGTTGTCGAAGGCGGTCGAGGCCGGCAAGAAGCAGTTCGTTGGTTACGAACTGCCGGGGCGCACCCTCGGCGTCATCGGTCTCGGCGCCATTGGCGTCAAGGTGGCCAATGCCGCTGCGGCCCTGGGCATGAAGGTTGTGGGTTTCGATCCCGGCATCAGCGTGCGCTCGGCCTGGAACCTGTCTTCCGAGGTCGAACCCGCGGGCAGCGCCGACGAGCTGGTGGCGCGCGCCGATTTCCTAAGCCTGCATGTGCCCCTGATCGATGCCACCCGCAACCTGATCAATGCCGAGCGCATTGCCCACATGCCCGAGGGCGCGGTGGTGATGAATTTTGCCCGCGACGGCATCGTAGACGACCAGGCGGTGCTGGATGCCCTCGAATCCGGGCACCTGCATGCCTATGTCAGCGATTTCCCGTCGAACCTGCTGAAGGGGCGCAACGGCGTGATCACGCTGCCGCATCTCGGCGCTTCCACCGTCGAGGCCGAGCAGAATTGTGCGGTGATGGTCGCAGACGAATTGATCGACTATCTCGAGAACGGCAATGTGCGCAATTCCGTGAACTTTCCCGAGATGCGCCTCGCGCGTGGCAGCGATCACAGGCTGTCGGTGGTCAATGCCAACCGGCCGGACATGGTGGGGCAGATCTCCCATGCCCTGGGCCAGCACGAGATCAACATCCAGCGCATGGCCAACGAATCGCGCGGCGATATCGCCTACACCCTGATGGATCTCGACCGCGAGCCGGATGAGGCGGTGCTGCAACAGATCTCGGCCATTGACGGTGTGCTCAAGGCGCGGGCTCTCTAGATGAGCAGCGAGCTGCAGAAACTGCGTCAGCAGATCGACGCCATTGACGAGCAGCTGCTGCAACTGTTCAACCGGCGCGCGGAATGCGCCATCGCCGTGGCCGAGGCGAAGAAGAAGGAACTCAAGGAAGGCGAGCGGCTGGAGTTCTACCGCCCGGACCGCGAGGCCGAGGTAATCCAGCGCATCAAGGACCTGAATCAGGGGCCGCTCTCCGACAGGGAAGCGGCGCGGCTGATTCGCGAGGTCATGTCCGCCTGCCTGGCGCTGGAGCAGCCGCTGAAGATCGCCTATCTCGGGCCCGAGGGCACCTTCACCCAGGCCGCCGCGCTCAAGCATTTCGGCAATTCGGTGGATACCATCCCGATGAGCTGCATCCCCGACGTGTTTGCGGCGGTGCAGGCCGGCCATGCCGACTACGGGCTTGTGCCGGTGGAAAACTCGACCGAGGGCGTGATCAGCCACACCCTCGACATGTTCCTGTACAGTGAGCTCAAGGTCTGCGGTGAGGTCGAGGTGCGCATTCACCACCAGCTCGCCAACCTGAGCCAGAATCCTAAGGACATCCAGCGCATCTATTCCCACCAGCAATCCTTCGCCCAGTGTCGCAACTGGCTGGACCAGCACTTCCCCAATATCGAGCGCATTCCGGTCAGCAGCAATGCCGAGGCGGCGCGACTGGCGGCCCAGGAGCCGGAGGCCGCGGCCATCTGCGGCCTGCAGGCGGTGGATATCTTCGGCCTGCGGGTCTGTCACGGCAACATCGAGGATCTGGCCGACAACACCACCCGCTTCATGGTTATCGGCGACATGGAAGTGGCACCCAGCGGCCATGACAAGACCACCATACTGCTGTCCGCGCGCAACCGCCCGGGCGCTCTGCTGTCGCTGCTCAAGCCCCTGGCCGAGCACGGCATCAGCATGAACAAGATCGAATCGCGACCCTCGCCGAACCGCCTGTGGGAGTATGTGTTCTTCATCGACATCGATGGCCACCGCTCCGACCCCCATGTCGCCGAAGCGCTGGAAGAACTGCAGGAGCAGGCCGCGCTGTTCAAGATCCTCGGCTCCTATCCGAAGGTCGAGCTGTGAGCGAGGATGGTTTTGCCATCCGCCGGCTGACCCTGGTTGGTGTCGGCCTGATCGGCGGGTCCCTTTCCCTGGCGCTGAAGCGCGCCGGCGTGGTCGAGGAGGTCATCGGTCATGCGCGCAACGAGGCCGGCCTGCGCCGTGGCGTCGAGCGCGGCATCCTCGATGGCTATGCCACTGATCCCGGCGAGGCGGTGCAGGGCAGCGATCTGGTGGTCATCGCCACGCCCCTGGGTGCAATTCGCCCCGTATTCGCTGCCATCGCACCTCATCTTTCAGACCAGGCCGTGATTACCGATGTCGGCAGCGCCAAGGCTGCCGTGGTGGCAGATGCACGGGCCGAGCTCGGCGAGCATTTTCCGCGTTTCGTCGCCGGTCATCCGATCGCCGGTACCGAAAACAGCGGCGTCGAGGCCGGTTTTGCCGAGCTGTTCGACAACCGCAAGATCATTCTCACCCCCGACGACGAAACCGACGCCGCTGCGATCGAGCGGGTGCGCCGGATGTGGCAGGCCACCGGTGCCGAAGTCGAAACCATGAGCGTCGAGCATCATGACCGGGTGCTGGCCGCCACCTCCCACCTGCCGCACATGCTGGCCTTCGCGCTGGTTTCGCACCTGTCGAAGATGAGCGATCAGGATGAGATCTTCGCCTATGCCGCCGGCGGTTTTCGCGATTTCACTCGAATCGCGTCCAGCGATCCGGTAATGTGGCGTGATGTCTGCCTCGCCAATGCCGATGCGCTGCTGGAACTGATCGACGGCTTCCAGCTGGAACTGCAGCAGGTGGCCGAGGCCATACGCGCGCGCGATGCCGACGCCCTGTTCGAACATTTCCAGTCCGCCAAGGACACGCGCGACCAACTGAAACACTTGTAGGATCGATAGTCATGACCGATTTCATCTGCCATCCGGCCGGAAGTATTTCCGGTGAACTGCGAGTCCCGGGCGACAAGTCGATCTCGCACCGCGCCATCATTCTCTCCTCCCTGGCCGAGGGTAGCTCGGATATCACCGGTTTCCTGCGTGGCGAGGATAGCCTCAAGACCCTGCAGGCCTTCCGCGACCTCGGCGTCGAGATCACCGACAACGGCGAGGACATCAGTGTCCACGGCGTGGGCCTGGAAGGCCTCAAGGCACCGGACCACGAGCTGTACATGGGCAATTCCGGCACCGCGATGCGCCTGATGACCGGGGTGCTGGTGGGCCAGCCCTTCGACAGCATCCTCACTGGCGACGCCTCGCTGTCGAGCCGGCCGATGCTGCGCGTGATCCAGCCGCTGAACCTGATGGGCGCGGTCATCGACTGCCTGCCCGAGGGTACGGCGCCCTTGCATATCCGTGGTGGTCATCCGCTGACCGGTATCGAATATGTCCTGCCGGTAGCCTCCGCCCAGGTCAAGTCCTGCGTGCTGTTGGCAGGTCTTTACGCCAAGGGCGAGACCTGCGTCATCGAACCGTTGCCGACCCGCGATCACACGGAGCGCATGCTGCGGGGCTTCGGCTACCAGGTGCATCGCGACGAGGATCGCATCTGCCTCAAGGGCGGCGGGGTGCTCAAGGGCATGAACATAGAGGTGCCCGCCGACATTTCCTCGGCCGCCTTCTTCCTGGTCGCGGCCAGTATCGCGCCGGACAGCGACCTGACCCTGACCCATGTCGGCATCAATCCGACCCGTACCGGCGTGATCGAGATCCTGCGTCTGATGGGTGCCGATATCGAGATTCTCGACGAACGTGATGCCGGCGGCGAGCCGGTCGCGGATCTGCGCGTGCGCAGCGCCGAGCTCAAGGGCATCGACATTCCCGAGGAGCTGGTGCCTCTGGCGATTGACGAATTCCCGGCGCTGTTCATCGCCGCCGCCTGCGCCGAGGGCCGCACCCGGTTGAGTGGTGCGGCGGAACTGCGAGTCAAGGAGTCGGACCGTATCCAGGTCATGGCCGACGGCCTCGTTGCCCTGGGCGTGCAGGCCGAGGCGCGGCCGGACGGCATCGTCATCGAGGGAAGTCCCGGCGACCAGGTGTTCTCGGGCGGACAGGTCGATTCCGCCGGCGATCACCGCATCGCCATGGCCTTCGCCATGGCTTCCACGCGCGCCTCCGGCACCATCGAGATCCACGATTGCGACAATGTGAACACCTCCTTCCCGAATTTCGTCGAGCTGGCCGATGCGGTCGGTCTGCAGATCGAAAGACCGGAACCGGAAGAGAGCGGGGAAGAGGACGCATGAAGCCCTTCGTCATCACCATCGACGGACCCAGCGGCGCCGGCAAGGGCAGCCTGGCCCTGCGCGTGGCCAAGGCCCTGGGCTTCCATATCCTCGACTCCGGCGCCATCTATCGACTGGCCGCGCTGAAGGCCCTGAAGTCCGGCGCGGACCTGCAGGACGAACAGGGCGTGCTCGACGCCATCCGCGATCTCGATATCCGTTTCGAGCGCGGTGACGAATTGACCATACCCTACCTCGACGGCGTCGATGTCTCGAACGACATCCGCAGCGAGCAGACCGCCAGCGCCGCCTCCATCATCGCCGCCTATCCCTTGGTGCGCGAACGCCTGCTGCAACTGCAGCGCGACTTCTTCCAGCCCCCCGGCCTGGTGGCCGATGGCCGCGACATGGGCACCACCGTGTTCCCGGACGCCAAGATCAAGATCTTCCTCCATGCCTCGGCCGAGGAACGGGCGAAAAGGCGCTACAAGCAGTTGAAAAGCATGGGGATAGAGGCTAATATGGCCGACTTGCTTCGGGAAATCGAGGAGCGCGACGAACGCGATCGCAATCGCGCCGTTTCGCCGCTGGTTCCGGCTTCCGATGCAATCATTGTCGATTCGAGCATGATGGATCTCGACCAGGTCTTCGACCTGGTCATGCAGCATATCGAGGATGTCAACGCGGGCCGCGCGCCCGTCATCGACTGACTCGCCGCCATCTCGTCGCGACCCTTGGTGAGAGGGGGTGCCAGCCCCGTCTTGTTTGTTCAACTTGAACCGTGATTCCGGATTCCCTGTCCGCGATCATTCTTATTCTTTTTAGGTAACTCCATGTCAGAAAATTTTGCCGAACTGTTTGAGGAAAGCATTGCTCAGACCAACATGCGCGTGGGCGAGATCATCACCGCGGAAGTGGTCGATATCAACCGCGATGTCGTCATCGTCAATGCCGGACTGAAGTCCGAGGGCGTGATCCCGATCGAGCAGTTCCTCGACGAGAACGGCGAGCTGGAAGTCAAGATCGGCGACCAGGTCGAAGTGGCTCTCGAAGCCATCGAAGACGGTTACGGCGAAACCCGCCTGTCCCGCGAAAAGGCCAAGCGTGCCCGTGCCTGGGCCCGCCTCGAACAGGCCCTGGAAAACGACGAGATCGTCACCGGCCGCATTACCGGCAAGGTCAAGGGTGGCTTCACCGTCGATATCGGCGACATTCGCGCCTTCCTGCCTGGTTCCCTGGTCGATGTCCGCCCCGTTCGCGACACCACCTACCTCGAGGACAAGGACCTGGAGTTCAAGATCATCAAGCTGGACCAGAAGCGCAACAATGTCGTGGTTTCCCGCCGGGCCGTGGTCGAGCAGGAATTCAGCGAGGAACGCGAGAAGCTGCTCGAGTCGCTGAAGGAAGGCATGGTGATCAAGGCCATTGTCAAGAATCTCACCGATTACGGTGCCTTCCTCGACCTGGGCGGCATCGACGGTCTGCTGCATATCACCGACATGGCCTGGAAGCGCGTCAAGCATCCCTCCGAAGTGGTCGAGATCGGCCAGGAGATCGATGTCGTCGTGCTCAAGTTCGACCGCGAGAAGAACCGCGTCTCCCTCGGCCTCAAGCAACTGGGCGACGATCCCTGGGTCAACATCACCCGTCGTTACCCGGAAGGGTCGCGCCTGTTCGGCCGCGTCAGCAACATCACCGATTACGGCTGCTTCGTCGAGATCGAGGATGGTGTCGAGGGCCTGGTGCATGTCTCCGAGATGGACTGGACCAACAAGAACGTCAACCCCAACAAGGTGGTCAACCTGGGCGACGAGGTCGAGGTCATGATCCTCGAGATCGATGAGGACCGCCGGCGCATCTCCCTGGGCATGAAGCAGTGCATGCCGAATCCCTGGGACGAGTTCGCGGCCAGCCACAACAAGGG
>WGBK01000161.1 GCA_015494335.1 Gammaproteobacteria bacterium
ACCTGCGCGCTGGCCAGGGAGCCGTCGCTGAACACATAGATCATCACTGGCTTGTTGACCCGTGCGGCATAGTTGAGCACGGCGCCGATGCAACGGCCGGCACGCAGGTCGCGGTTCTCGCCGGTGCTGCGGTCGCCGGTGTGGTAATCGTAACCGCCCATGGTGATGCAGCCGCCGGCGGAATAGCCGTTGAGCACCATCTTCATGATCGAGGCGGTCTTGCGGAATTCGCGGTCGGTCAGGTTGTCGCCGGTGGTCACGCCGAAGCTGGCCAGGATGTCGGCATCGGCGAGCGGGTCCACCGGTACGCCGGCGAAGCGGTCGGCGAGATCGGCAGCCTTGAGGTAGCCGCAACGCACAAGGTCCTTGATTACCTCGTCGTTGCTGACGCCGGTCTGCACGGTGCCGAGCTTGAGTTTCTTGTGGGTGATGCGGGCCATGGATTCCATCACTGCGGTGACATCCTGGGGATCGTTGAGAATGGCGGTCAGATTGCCGACATCGACCAGGCCGGTGACATCGCTGGGACGGTCGACCTTGGTCGGGCGGTATTCCGGATCCATCAGATCCATCGGCGACATGGAGTTGCCGCCGGAATCGCTGTTGCGCGAGCCGATCAGGTCCACCACGCTGCCCTGTCCGCCGGCACGAACAATGCCGTAGAGCGGGTTGTGCGGGTTGTTGCCGGTGTCGTTGTCGGAACGCGCCGGGATCACGCAGCCGTCGACATTGCCAAGGGCGCCGCCGATGTTCTCGAGTATGCCCATCAGCATCGGGCTGTCGGCATGGAATTGCAGGCCCAGATCGTCGTTGACGAAATCATTGCGAGTGGCGCTGGGGGCAAGCAGGTCGATGCCGGTGGAATCGAGGCCGGGCACCATGTCGCCGGGTATGCCGAGCTTGCTGTAGCCGGCGGTGGAGATGGTGCCGTCGTTCTGCCCGTCGTTGCCCCCGACGAGCACGTTGGAACCGGCAAAATTGGCGCCGCCGGCCAGGTCGAAGCAGATGAAGGGGACCTTGGCGTCTCCGCTGAGTGCGCCCAGGGAACAGCCGGAGTCCGTGGCCAGGGAGCTGATGTCGCTGGACAGGGCGGCCATGGCCTCGCGTGGATTGGCGAACAGGCTGAACACGCCGCCGGCGATCATCGAAGCGGTGCCGGTGGCAAAGCCCTGGCGGATGAAATCGCGTCGCGTGACCGGACGAGGGTGGTCGTCATGCAGCAGCGGAGCGTCGACGGGCAGTACTTGGTTGGTCTTCTTTTTCATGATCGGTTCCCTTATTGAATCAGCATGGCGGCACTGCCGACGGCGGCAGCACAGACGGCCTTGACGATCTGTGCCGTGCGGTCGGTGGTATTGGCGCCGCTGGCTACCATTTCGGAGATCAGGCTCGGATAGCTGTAGCTGCCGTTGCTGGTGGTCAGCGTCTGGTTGCCGCTGCCGCCGAGCAGGCCCTGCAGTTCGCCGGCATCGGGTTGTGTATTGACGCCAGTGAGCAGCACTGCATTGATCACCGGATCGACCGCATTGGCTACCTTGGTGGCGCTGTTGAAGGCGCTGCCGGCGGGCTGGCTGAAGTCGAAGTTGACGAACAGCTTGCGGCCGCTGTCGCCGATGGGCAGGGCCTTGTCGGCATCGACCCGCTCGCTGCAGGAGGTCAGCGCCAGCTGGGCCACGGCCATCTGGTGCGAGGCGAGGTAGGAGCTGATGTCCTCGATGGTGGGCAGTTGCTGGCGATACTGGTCGAACACCGATTGCACCGCAGCGTTGGTGACCGGAACGCCGGTCATGCGCGCGATGGTGGCGTTGATCTCTTCGAAGGTGCGTACCCCGATATCGGGCACCGGGCCGGCATCGGCCGGAGGTGCCGGAGGTGTCGGTACCGGGTCGTTGCGGGCGTAGGTCTGGTTCGCAAGCACTTCGAAGGTGAGGAAGAACTCGTCGGCCTCGGGTCCCTTCTCGAGAGCGATAACCGCGCCATGGTCGGACAGGAGCTGCCCTTCCGCGGCACTGTAGCGGTTGTCGATGGTCGCTTCCATATTGCCGAAGGATTGACCGGCGACGGCTTCCTTGCCGTTGACGGCAATGCGCAGGTTCTTGATGGTGAAGCCGCCCGGGGTCCAGTTCGGATCCAGGTTGATGAAGGTCGGCTTCAGGAACAGGTAGCTGTAGTTGTCGAATTGCGAGACTTCCATGCGGATGAAGCTTTTCGGGTTATTCTCGCTTTCACCTAGGAACTGGCCGATCCAGAACAGCAGGTAGTATTTCTGGCCGACGCCGACCTCGAAATTCTGCGTGATCTGTTCCTGTGTGAGTACCTTGTTGTGGATCGCCACCATGCGCACCTGGCCCATCCAGTTCTGGCCGTTTGCGGCATTGCTGCCGAGGGAGAACACATAGCCGTCGCTCCAGTCGGCGATGCTGGTGGGCATGCCTATCGGGTCGTTGTCGGTGATCAGCTCTCCGTTGACGTAGATCTTGCGTCCCTCGATCGGGTCGTAGGTGGCAACCACATGCTGCAGGTTGGCCTGCAGGGCTTCGCGGGCGTCCGGCGTGGACAGGGCCGGGTCGCCCTTGGCGTCGGACTGGTCGCTGCGGTTGGTGAAGTCGTAGTTGTAGAGGGTCTGGCCGAGGCCGAAGTTGCGCGAGTTGGCGCCTTCTCCATAACCGAGGATGTGGGTGTCCTCCTGCGTCACATTGGCCGGCACTACCCAGGCCTCGATCGAGTATTCACCCGATGCCTGGATGAAGTCATGCAGCTTCTTCGAGGTGCTGGTGCTGGCCTGGGCCTTGCCGCCCTTGAAGTCGAGGCCGTAGGAGCTCATCCAGTCGACGCTGCCGTTGAGGGTCAGGTGCATTGCCGGCTCGATGCCGCTGGTATCATAGGCGATGTTGCCCTGGCCGGTCTTGAATTCCCAGATCGCGAACATGTTGGCTTCGTGGCGGTTGCCGCCGCTGGCGATGATGCCGTCGTCGTACAGATTCAAGGCCTTGCTGACCACCCAGGAGGGATCGACCGCATCCGGGGTGATGGAGCCGGCGAATTTCTCGATGGCGGCCTGCATCTCGGCGGCGTTGGAAGCGCAGTCATCCCAGCAGTTGTGCTGCTCCAGAAGGCGCTGCACCAGCCGCGAGTCGGAAGGCAGATCGATGTTGATCTTCGGCCGCGCGGCCTGGTAGGCGGATTCGACATCGACCAGGTTGGCGAAGAAGGGTGACTGCTGCTGCACCAGTCCTTCCTCGTAGTGGCAGGCCGAAC
>WGBK01000162.1 GCA_015494335.1 Gammaproteobacteria bacterium
GACCCGAGTCATCCCGGTTCAAAAGTCATTGATGAGTTTGGGGTAGTGCCTGTTCGGAAAACCTCGGCGGCATGGATGCCGGCGTGGAGCCTACAGGGATGTATTGACGGCGTTTTTCCAAACAGGCACTACCCCAACCCTGATTTAGATGTTGGGGTTCTGGATTAAGGGAAGCACCTCTTTATGAATCCCCGGGCCTGGAGTATCCTTGCCCGCTTTCATCGAGATTCGAGCCCGAGCAACCGCCCCATGGATTCACGCTACGACCCGCAGCGCTGCGAAGCGCAAGCCCAGAAGTTCTGGGAAGACCACAAGACCTTCGTCGTCTCCGAAGACAGCGACAAGCCGAAATACTATTGCCTGTCGATGTTCCCGTATCCCTCCGGCAACCTGCACATGGGGCATGTGCGCAACTACAGCATCGGCGATGTGGTCACCCGCTTCAAGCGCATGCAGGGCATGAATGTGCTGCAGCCGATGGGCTGGGATGCCTTCGGCCTGCCGGCCGAGGGCGCGGCGATCAAGAACAAGGTGCCGCCGGCGAAATGGACCTACGCCAACATCGACTACATGCGCGACCAGTTGAAAAAGCTCGGTTACGGCTACGACTGGACGCGCGAGATCGCCACCTGCAATCCGAAGTATTATCGCTGGGAACAATGGTTCTTCACCCGGCTGATGGAGAAGGGCATCGCTTACAAGAAGACCGCTCCGGTCAACTGGTGCCCCCACGACAAGACGGTGCTGGCCAACGAGCAGGTCATCGAAGGGCGTTGCTGGCGCTGTGATACCCAGGTCGAGCGGCGCGAGCTGTCGCAGTGGTTCCTCAAGATTACCGATTATGCAGACCAGCTGCTCGAGGATCTCGACAAGGTCGACTGGCCGGAAAATGTCAAGACCATGCAGCGCAACTGGATCGGCCGTTCCGAAGGCATGGAGGTCGAGTTCGAGGTTCCGGGGCACGACCCTTTGGTGGTCTATACCACGCGCCCGGATACCCTCTACGGCGCCACCTTCATGGCCATTGCCGCCGAACACCCCCTGGCCCTGGCGCAGGCCGATGACAACCCCGGGCTGGCCGCCTTCATCGACGAATGCCGCAAGAGCAATACCGCCGAGGCCGAGCTGGAGAAGATGGAGAAGAAGGGCTTCGACCTCGGTATCCGCGCCATCAACCCGGTCAACGGCGAGGAGATCCCGGTCTGGGCGGCCAACTTCGTGCTGATGGGTTACGGCACCGGCGCCATCATGTCGGTTCCGGCCCACGACCAGCGAGACTGGGAGTTCGCCCGCAAGTACGGCATCCCGATCCGCCAGGTGGTCGCGCCAAAGGACGGCTCACCGGTGGACCTGGAGCAGGGTGCCTTCGCCGCCAAGGACGGGATCAGCGTCAACTCGGGACCTCTGGATGGCCTCGAGTTCAAGGCTGCTTTTAACAAGGTGGCCGAGGACCTGGAAGCCCGGGGCAAGGGGCGGCGCACCGTCAACTATCGCCTGCGCGACTGGGGCGTGTCGCGTCAGCGCTACTGGGGCGCGCCAATCCCGGTGATCAACTGCGAGCGTTGTGGCGCGGTACCGGTGCCGGCCGAGGATCTGCCGGTGGTGTTGCCGGAGGATGTCGAGTTCGATGGCGTGGATTCGCCGATCAAGCACATGGACTCCTTCAAGCAGGCCACCTGTCCGAACTGCGGCGGCGAGGCCGAGCGCGAAACCGATACCTTCGATACCTTCATGGAATCCTCATGGTATTACGCGCGCTATGCCTGTCGCGACCAGGACCGGAAAATGCTCGACGAGCGCGCCGACTACTGGACCCCGGTGGATCAGTACATCGGCGGCATCGAGCACGCCATCCTGCACCTGCTGTATGCCCGCTTCTACCACAAGCTGATGCGTGACGAGGGGCTGCTCCACTCCGACGAACCCTTCCAGAGCCTGCTCACCCAGGGCATGGTGCTCAAGGACGGCAGCAAGATGTCCAAGTCCAAGGGCAACACGGTGGA
>WGBK01000163.1 GCA_015494335.1 Gammaproteobacteria bacterium
GGGTGATGCCGGGCTGCATCTCGCCGGTGAACTTGACCAGCACCGATTCCGGCATGTCGAGAGGAATCACGCCCAGGGCCGCGCCAAAGGCGACCAGACCGGAACCGGCGGGGAAGGAAATGCCGATCGGGAAACGGGTATGGGAATCGCCCCCGGTGCCGACGGTATCCGGCAGCAGCATGCGGTTCATCCAGGAGTGGATGACGCCGTCGCCGGGGCGCAGCGAGACGCCGCCGCGGGTCTGGATGAAATCGGGTAGGGTATGCTGGGTCTCGATATCCACCGGTTTCGGGTAGGCGGCGGTGTGGCAGAAGGACTGCATCACCAGGTCGGCGGAAAAGCCGAGGCAGGCCAGTTCCTTGAGTTCGTCGCGGGTCATCGGTCCGGTGGTGTCCTGGGAACCGACCGTGGTCATGCGCGGCTCGCAATACTGACCGGGACGCACGCCCTCGACGCCGCAGGCCTTGCCTACCATCTTCTGCGCCAGGGTGAAGCCCCTGGCGGAGGCTTCCGGGTCGGCCGGGCGGCGGAAGACTTCGCTGTGCCCCAGTCCGAGGTTCTCGCGTGCGCGGTCGGTCAGGGAGCGGCCAATGATCAGCGGAATGCGGCCGCCGGCGCGCACCTCGTCGAGAATCACGTCGGTCTTGAGTTCGAATTCGGTCAGGGTTTCGCCGGATTCGTCGGTGATCCTGCCCTCGTAGGGATGAATGGTGATGACATCGCCGGTCTCGAGACGATCCACCGGGCACTCGATGGGCAGGGCGCCGGAATCCTCCAGGGTATTGAAGAAGATCGGCGCGATCTTGCCGCCGAGCACGACGCCGCCCTGGCGCTTGTTGGGCACGAAGGGGATGTCCTCGCCCATGTGCCAGAGCACCGAATTGGTGGCCGACTTGCGCGAGGAACCGGTGCCCACCACGTCACCGACATAGGCCAGCGGATGACCCTTCTGCTTCAGCGCCTCGAGGGTGGAGATGGGACCGATCTCGCCGGGCTTGTCCGGTGTGATACCCGGGCGCTCGTTCTTCAGCATCGCCAGCGCGTGCAGCGGGATGTCCGGGCGCGACCAGGCGTCCTGGGCCGGGGACAGGTCATCGGTATTGGTCTCGCCTGGCACCTTGAACACGGTCAGGGTGATGGCCTCGGGCACTTCCGGCTTGCGCAGGAACCATTTGGCGTCGGCCCAGGATTGCATTACTGCCTTGGCGTTGGCATTGCCGGCTCTCGCCTTCTCGTCCACATCGTGGAAGGCGTCGAAGATCAGCAGCGTGTACTTGAGCTGTTCGGCGGCCAGTTCGCCCAGCTCCGCGTCGTCGAGCAGATCGATCAGAGGCTGGATGTTGTAGCCGCCCATCATGGTGCCGAGCAGTTCGACCGCGCGGCGGCGGTCGATCAGCGGCGACTCGGCCTCGCCCCGGGCCAGCGCGGCGAGAAAGCCGGCCTTCACATAGGCGGCCTCGTCGACACCGGGGGGCACCCGGTCGGTGATCAGTTCGAGCAGGAAGTCTTCCTCGCCGTCGGGCGGGTTCTTCAGCAATTCGACCAGTTCGGCGACCTGGGCGGCGTCCAGGGGCAGGGGCGGAATGCCCTTTTGTGCGCGTTCGGCGGCGTGTTGGCGATAGGCTTCAAGCATGACGATTCCTCGGAATGGGTGTTTTATTAACCCGGCAACAGATTATGTCGTGTTCAGAGCCTCAGGCCTCTTCCCTATCAAGGCGCGCAACGCCGAGAGGGGAGAGACCTGTGGCTCCTAACTCATTGTTTTTAAAAAGGCAGGCCGAGCTGTGTGCGCCCGCGGACTGCGTTGTCAAAACTTGCTGTAGGAGTGCTACAGCGGCGTTTCGACGCCTTGCCGCGAACGCACACAGCTCGGCTGAACACGACATAATCTGTTGCCGGGTTAATAGTAACAAGCTAGCAAAGGAACAGGCATTCGTAAAACAGATAGTTTTCATTGTATCCATGCTATAAACGCATACATGGATCTGACCCTGACCCAATCCTTCATCGCCGTGGTGGAATCCGGCGCCCTGACCCGCGCCGCGGACCGGCTCGGCGTCACCCAGTCGGCCCTGTCGCGCCGCATCCAGCAGTACGAACGCCAGCTCGGCGTCGAGCTGCTGTCACGGGGCCGCCAGGGCGTCGAGCTGACCGAGGCCGGGCGCATCGCCTACGAGGAAGGCCGGCGCCTGCTGGCCGCCTGGCAGCGGCTGAAAAACGAGATTGCACTGCACCAGGGGCTGGAATCCGGCCAGGTGCGCATCGGCGGCGGTGCAACGGCGGTGTCCTTCATCCTGCCGCCGGCCATAGCCGAGTTCCAGCGGCGTCATCCACGGGTGCGCTTCCAGTTGAAGGAGGCCGGCAGTGCCGAGATTGCCGAGGATGTGCTTCGCGGGCAGCTCGAACTGGGCATCGTCACCCTGCCCCTGCGCTCCCATGAATTGCAGGCACGTCCACTGGTGGACGATGACATCGTGCTGGTGGCGCGGCGCAATCATCCGCTGGCCCGGCGCGGGCAAATTCGGCTTTCCGATCTGGGCAGCGAGGGCTTCGTCGGTTTCGAGGCCGGTACTGCGCTGCGTCAGCTGATCGACAACGCCATGCGCGAGGCCGGGGTGGAGCCACAGGTAATGATGGAACTGCGCTCGATCCCGTCGATCCTGCGCATGGTCGGCACCACCGGCCATCTCGCCTTCGTCAGCCGCCTGGCCCTGGCCGATCAGCAGGAGGTGGTCGAACTGAAGGTGGAAGGCCTGCGCATCCAGCGTAGCCTCGCCGTCATTTCTCGCCAGCGCGGAAGGCTGTCGGCGGCGGCCGATGCTTTTTTACAAATATTGAGACGTGGCGATTGAAGGCGCTGTATCCGATCGCGGTAATGCTAGTGCTCATTGACAAGTTGCAACCTAATTGTACAATTGTCAAATGAATATCGTGTCCGACACAAATATTTTCCTGGCCGTGGTGCTGGAGGAGCCGGAGAAAGAGAACATCATCCGGCTCACGTCAGAAACCAGTGTCGTATCCCCCGAGATACTGCCTTACGAATTCGGGAATGCATTGACCGCAATGGTCAAACGAAAGCAGCTCTCTCGTAAACAAGCACTGGCCGCACATGATGCCGTAAATTCGATCCCGGTCAGGCTGGTTTCGGTAGATATTCAGCAAGCGCTGAAGCTGGCGCTTGATCATGATATCTATGCATATGATGCTTATTTTCTGCAGTGCGCAAGGCAGTTGTCGTCTCCCTTGATAACGCTGGACAAGCGCATGAAGCAAGTTGCGAGAGAGATGGAAATCGAATTGGTGGAGTAGACGAAATGAAAGTATTTACTTATTCGGAAGCACGTCAGAATCTATCTAAGGTATTGAAAATTGCCCAAAGGGAGGAGGTCGAAATTCGCCGAAGGGACGGGGCTGTATTTTCTCTTGTATCAAAAGCAAGGGAAGAAAAATCCCCATTTGATGTCCCCGGAATAAAAACAAAGGCATCAACCCGGAATATACTGGATGCGGTGAGAGAATCCAGGAAGGGCTAAATTGTTCACCTGACCGCGGGTCTGCTGTCACTCCCACGCGTCAGGCAAGCAATAAAGAAATATCAGCGTCTCCCAGGACATGCCTGCTCGAACATGCCCGAGGAGAGGATTTCAAGGAAGCCCTTGGCCTGGGGCGACAGGAACTTGCCCTTGCGGATGACCGCGCCATAGACCTGCTTCGGGAAATATTCGGACAGCGAGGTGGCCCAGAGTTTTTCCTCGCCGGTTATGCACAGGCAGCTGACGATGGAGATGCCGAGACCCTGTTCGACATAGGTCTTGATGACCTCCCAGCCGCCGACCTCGAGCGATACCTGGTAGGGAATGCCGCGCTCGTTGAAGATGCGGTCGACGCGGCGCCAGGTGGAGAGTTCGCGCGGCGGCAGGATCAGGCCGTAGGGCGAGATATCCTCGAGGCTGACATCCTTGCGCCCGGCCAGCGGGTGATCCAGCGGGGTAATCAGCACCGGATCGTATTCGAACAGGGGTTCGAAAACCATGTCGTCGCGGTCGGTGGCGGTACCTACGGCGAAATCGACGACATCGGACTTGAGCAGCTCGCGCCCGGTCTTGCCGGTGTTGTTGGACAGCTTGATGTGGATGCCGGGATACTGCTCGCGGAAGTGTTGCAGGTATTTCGGCAGCAGGTACATGCAGGCGGTCTGCCCGGCGGTGATGTGCAGTTCGCCACTGTCGGAACGGCCGGCCAGGCTGTTGAAATTGTGTTCGAGGTTGTCGATGCCGTTGATCAGCGGC
Source organism: Gammaproteobacteria bacterium (assembly GCA_015494335.1). Taxonomy (GTDB): domain Bacteria; phylum Pseudomonadota; class Gammaproteobacteria; genus S144-22. Next base: position 4,293 of record WGBK01000163.1, read on the forward strand.
TTGGCCAGCTTGTAGAGAATCTCGCCGTCGGGGGTCAGGTTGATGACCGGGCCGCGCCGCTCGAACACCTGCACCCGCAGCTCCCGTTCCAGGGCGCGAATCTGCAGGGATACGGTCGGTTGCGAAAGGAACAGCTCCTCGCCGGCCTTGGAGATGCTCTTGGTTTCCACCGCCTTGCAGAAGGCGCGCAGTTGCTTGAGTCGGTTCTGCTTGTAGCTGGGAGGGGAAATGCTCATCACGAAAACTCCGGGTTGCATCGTCGGGGGAATCGCCCGATGACCGCTTCAGTATAACCCAACGGATCTTGAGGATTGGCGAAGGCAAGGGGCGCGGACGCCCCGGCCAGGCTGTAAAAAGGCGCCGCAAGGGCTGCGGCGCAACGGACATTGAGGAGTCGAAATCGTTGCGGCCCGTGAGAGCCGCCGAGGTGGCAGGATGATAGGCAGCCGTGAGGATTGTTCAAGATGCCCTGCTAGAAGTTGTTCATCTATGCAAATTGACGATTCGACAAACGGAAGACAGACATCTAATCGATGCGCTCTACCGCCAGCGCAACGCCCTGCCCGCCCCCGATGCACAGGGTGGCGAGGCCGCGTCGCAGTTGCTCGCGCTTGAGAGCGTGCAGCAGGGTGACCAGAATGCGCGCGCCGGAAGCGCCGATGGGATGGCCGAGGGCGATCGCGCCGCCGCAGACATTGACGCGCTCCGGATCCCAGCCCAGTTCCCGGTTCACCGCCAAGGCCTGGGCCGCGAAGGCTTCGTTGGCCTCGATCAGGTCGAGATCCTCGAGATCCCAGCCGGCCTTCTGCAGGCACTTGTGGGTGGCGGGGATCGGCCCGGTGCCCATCACCGACGGGTCCACGCCGGCGCTGGCGAAAGCGACCAGCCGGGCCAGCGGTTCGAGGCCGAGTTCACGGGCGCGCGAGGCCCGCATCAGCAGCAGTGCGGCTGCGCCGTCGTTGATGCCCGAGGCGTTGCCGGCGGTGACCCGACCCTCGGGCTGGAAGGCCGGGCGCAGGCCAGCGAGCTTGTCCGCGGTGGTGCCGGGTCGCGGAAACTCGTCCTGATCGAACAGGACGGTTTCGCCCTTGCGCTGCGGAATGGCCACGGGGGTGATCTCCTCGGCGAACAGGCCGGCCTGCTGTGCGGCTTCGACCTTCTGTTGCGAGGCGGCGGCGAATTCATCCATGGCGCTACGGTCGATGTCGAAACGGTCGGCGATGTTCTCGGCCGTATCGCCCATGTGGATGTCCTCGATGGCGCACCACAGGCCGTCGGTGAGCAGGCTGTCCTGCAGCTTCCAGTCGCCCAGGGCCTTGCCCTGGCGTGATTTGGGCAGCACATGGGGCGACAGGCTCATGTTCTCCTGTCCGCCGGCAATGACGATATCGGCATCGCCGGTGGCAATGGCCTGCCAGGCCAGGTGCACGGCCTTGAGGCCGCTGCCGCAGACCTTGTTGATGGTCATCGCCGAAACCGAAGCAGGCAGGCCGGCTTGCAGCGCGGCCTGACGCGCCGGATTCTGGCCGGCGCCGGCGGTGAGTACCTGGCCGAGGATGACCTCCTCGACGGCGGAAGGCTCGAGGTCGGACTGCTCGAGCAGTGCGCGGACCACGGTGGCGCCAAGCTGATGCGCCGGGATCTTCGACAGGCTGCCGCCGAAGGCGCCAATGGCGGTGCGGGTGGCATGGGTGATGACGACGGGATCGGTTTCGGTCATGGTGGTCGGTTCGCCTGATAATGGTTATTGAAGAAATGCCGTGCTGCGGGTTTGCGGGCACGGTTTGGCGCTGATAGCGTGAATCCAAAACCATTCCACTGCAAGCCTGAAGCCCATGACCGACTACCGCAAGCTTACGAATTTACGCGTTGCGAAACCCTTTGCCGATTTCATCGAGCAGCAGGTGCTGCCCGGATTGCCGATCGAGCCTGAAACCTGGTGGGCGCAATTCGAAACCCTGTTGCTGAAACACGCCCCGCGCAACCGGGAGCTGCTCGAGCAACGCGACCGACTGCAACGGCAGATCGACGACTGGCATCGCGAATACGACTGGACCGACCAGAATTTCGATACCTATCGCCAGTTCCTGAGGGACATCGGATATCTTCAGCCCGAGCCGGAGGATTTCGAATTGTCGGTGCAGGGCGTGGACCGGGAGATCCGCGATATCGCTGCGCCGCAACTGGTGGTTCCGATCAACAATGCACGTTTCGCGGTGAACGCGGTGAACGCGCGATGGGGCAGCCTCTACGATGCCCTCTACGGCAGCGATGCAATCCCGGACGAGGGCGAAACCACCCGTGGCAAGGCCTACAACCCGGCACGGGGTCGCGCGGTCTTTGACTGGTGCAGCGAGTGGATGGATCAGGCCCTGCCGCTGCAGCAGGGCAGCCATTCGGAAGTGGAGGAGTACGCCTGGCAGCCGGGTGACGAGGCTGGACACCTGGTTGTGCAACTGAGGGACGGGCGCGAAACGGGCTTCCGCGATGCGGAGTTCCGGGGCTGGCGCGAGGACAGCGCGAAGATACTGCTGCTGGAGCACCACGGCCTGCACGTGGAACTGCACATCGACCGCGAGCACCCGGTGGGCCAAGACCATCCGGCCGGCCTGGCCGATATCCAGCTCGAGGCGGCCGTGACCGTGATCCAGGACGGCGAGGATTCGGTTACTGCGGTGGATGTGGAAGACAAGCTGCTGGTGTACGGCAACTGGCTCGGCCTGCTGCGCGGCGAGCTGGAAGTGCCGATGGAAAAGGCCGGCAAGGCCTTTGTCCGCCGCATGAATCCGCCCCGGCGCTACCGGTCTGTGAACGGGGATGACTTCGAGTTGCCCGGTTGCGCGCTGATGCTGCTGCGCAATGTCGGCCTGCACATGGAAACCGACCTGGTGCTCGATGCCGACGGCAGGGAGATGCCCGAGGGCCTGGTCGATGTGCTGACCACGGTACTGATTGCGATGCACGATCGCGGTCGCAACAGCCGTGAAGGCAGCATCTACATCGTCAAGCCCAAGATGCACGGCCCGGACGAGGTGGCCTTCACCTGTCAGCTGTTCGCCGATATCGAGGATGCCCTGGGCTTGTCGCGCAATACCGTCAAGATCGGGGTGATGGACGAGGAACGGCGCACCACGGTCAATCTCAAGGCCTGCATTCATGCGGCGCGCGAGCGGGTGATCTTCATCAACACGGGTTTCCTCGACCGCACCGGAGACGAGATCCATACCAGCATGCAGGCGGGACCGGTGTTGCCCAAGGCGGAGATGAAAACCGCGCCCTGGATGCTCGCCTACGAGGACTGGAATGTGGATATCGGCCTGGCCTGTGGACTCGATCGGGTCGGCCAGATCGGCAAGGGCATGTGGGCCGTTCCGGATGCGATGCGCGCGATGCTGGAACAGAAGATCGCTCACCCCGAGGCCGGTGCCAGCTGTGCCTGGGTGCCCTCGCCGACGGCGGCCGTGTTGCATGCAACCCACTATCACCGGGTCGATGTGCGGCAACGGCAGCAGGAACTGCGCGGTCAGCCGCGGGCGCGCCTGGAAACCCTGTTGCAGATCCCGCTCTTGCCGCCGAGCCGGGAGTTGACCGACGAGGCGATTCAGCAGGAACTGGACAACAACGCCCAGGGCATCCTCGGCTACGTGGTCAAGTGGATCGACCAGGGCATCGGCTGTTCCAAGGTGCCGGATATCCATGATACCGGGCTGATGGAGGACCGGGCCACGCTGCGCATCTCCAGCCAGCATATCGCCAACTGGCTGGAACAGGGGCTGTGCGACGCCCAGCAGGTGGTGGAAACCTTCCAGCGCATGGCGCAGGTGGTAGACCGGCAGAACCGCGACAACCCGGGCTACCGGACGATGGCGCCGGGCTACGACGGGCCGGCCTTCCGCTGCGCCCTGGAACTGGTGCTCAAGGGAGTGGAATCCCCGAACGGCTATACCGAGGCGATCCTGAGACGCTATCGTCTGATGGCCAAGGCCGGGGACTGACGAAGGATCTCGACGAACAGTTCTGCACCGCGACGTGCGGCGGCGGTTTCGATGGCCTCGCGTGTTGCATCGGCGGGCAGATCGAGTCGTTCCTGTTTGAGTACCGGACCGGCGTCGATGTGCCGGGTCATGCGATGCAGGGTCACGCCGAAATCCCGATGGCCGTCGCGCAGCATGTCGCCGACGGGATCGAAACCGGAATAGTCCGGCAGCAGGGAAGGATGGAGGTTGATGGCATCGATGCGAACGCTGTCGAGCACCGGATCCGGCAACCGTCGTGGCCAGCAGGCGACCAGCAGGTAATCGGCCCGGCGGCGGCGCAACCACGCGGAAAGTTCGCCAACATCGAATTCGTAGCGGCTTTCGATGCCCTGAGCGCGCATCTCCTGGCACCAATCCTTTCGCGGAATTTCCAGCTCCAGCCCCGGCAGGCTCGCCAGGGCAGCGGGTGCTGCACCGGACTGAATCACCGCCCGGGGTCGCGCGCCCAGTTCCAGCAGCCGCTGGCTGACCGCCCGGGTCATCAGGCCGCCGGCGCCGAGCAGCAGAAAATTGGAGCGGGAAGAGGCATTCACCCCGCTATACTACGCGTTTTGCTGCTGCGATCATCATGAGCTTGCGTCCTTCCACCCTGGGCTTCATCCAGGGGCTTTCCGCCTACGTGCTGTGGGGCTTCTTCCCGCTGTACTTCCATTTGCTGCGCGAAGTGCCGGCCACGGAGGTACTGACGCACCGGGTGGTCTGGTCCTTTGTCGTGGTGTTGCTTGCGGTGATTCTGCTGGGCCGCCGGGACCGGTTGCTGGCCGCCTGGCGCACGCCGGCCCTGCGCAATGGCCTGATGATCTCCTCGTTGCTGATCAGCATCAACTGGCTGGTCTTCATCTGGGCCGTGGCTCAGGGGCGGGTCGTGGAAAGCAGTCTCGGTTATTTCATCACGCCGCTGGTTAGTGTTTTCCTGGCCCGGGTGTTTCTGAAGGAGCGGTTGGATCGCTGGCGCCAGCTGGCGATCCTGCTGGCCGCCCTGGGCATGGGCTGGTTGCTGTGGCGTCTCGGCTACCTGCCCTGGGTGGCATTGGTGCTGGCGTTCAGTTTCGGGCTCTACGGGTTGGCACGCAAGCAGATCGCCGTGGACACCCTGACCGGCCTGACCATCGAAACCGGTCTGCTGTTGCCTTTTGCGATGGCCTACGGGGCCTGGCTCTATGCCGACGGCGGGGTTCTGGAGCGCCCGCCGCTGACCTGGGGGCTGCTGCTGGCCAGCGGTGCGGTGACCGCCCTGCCCTTGCTGCTGTTCGCAGCCGGGGCCCGGCGCATGAGCCTGAGCGCGATCGGTTTTCTGATGTACATCAATCCGACCATGCAGTTCCTGACCGCGGTGTTTCTGCTGGACGAACCCTTCAACCAGGATCAGCTGATCGGTTTCCTGTTCATCTGGAGCGCCCTGCTGCTGTTCACCCTCGGCAGCCTGCGCGCTCAGCGGGTGAAGCCGGCATAGCGTCGCCAGCGCTGGTAGGTCGGATACTTGTCATAGCCCCGGTCCAGCACATAGGCGAGTACGCCGCGCAGACGGTAGAGCTTGACCACCGAGTCGATGCGAAACACCTCGCGCCCCCGTTCGTCGAAGAACAGCAGGGTCGGGAAGTAGTGAATGCCCAACTGTTTCGCCCATTTGCGGGCCGTGGTGCGGCGGCCTTCGGGCGTGATCACGGGTGTGTCGGAACGGCCATTGAGCTGGTGGATCTCGAAATGCTCGAGCAGCTGCCGATTGACCGGTTCCAGCAGGGGTTCGGAATGCAGCTGGTCACAGGCGTGGCAACGCGGTTCCTCGAACAACACCAGCAAGGGTTTCTGGCCGGGTGCGGCGCGGCGGTCGAGGATGTGCGGAGGCGGCAGCGCCAGCTCGAAGTCATTGAGGTCGTCCTCGTCGAACTTGGGCGGCGGGTTGGCGCGTTCGAGGTAATCGCTGAAGCGTTCCTTGCGGTAGAAGCCCTCGCCGAGATAGCGCAGCATGGCCATGAAACGGTAGGGCGGATA
>WGBK01000164.1 GCA_015494335.1 Gammaproteobacteria bacterium
ACATGACCAACGACAAGCTGCTGAATGTCGGTCTGAAGAAGCTGGCCATCCTCAACGAGGACTGGGAAAACGGAATCGCGGCAGAGAACATCCACGAGCTGCTGCGTGCCTGGGAACTGAAACATCGTATCCTCACCTCGGAGGCGGTGTTCGAGCACACCCTGTTCCGCGAAGAGACTCGCTGGCCCGGATACTACTACCGCGGCGACAAGATGAAGCTCGACGACGAGAACTGGCACGTACTGACCGTTTCCCGTCGAGATCCGAAGACCGGCGAGTACACGATGGAGAAGGCTCCTCTGTACCACCTGGTCGGAGAAGACGAGGAATAAGCCCTCCGGGGTACCTGCGTACCCCCGGGCTTGCGAAGAAGACCAACATGGATGTTGGTCTTTTTTGTTTCTGCATCCGGCAAGCGCTGTGCTTGCACGAGCCGTACGGAGCATGCAAGATTGCGCACGGCTCGGCGCTGTTCGGCCGATACCCGGTCATTACAGCCCTAGGCTATTCTCCGGAACCCATCCATCGAATTTTCCAAACCATGGAGAATTGAAGCATGAACATTACAGAATTGAGTGACGAGGAGATTCTTGCCATCGCCGATCCCTGGTGGGACGAGCTGGTCAAGTACTCCAACAACCGCAACTACGGCGGTTTTATCCGCAACTTCTCGCGCAAGTTCCGCGAGGCCGCCAACGAAATGGAGATCGGCAAGCAGTTTGCGCGCAGCCAACTGACGCACAACCTGCGCAAGGAGCGTGATTTTCTCGGCATCATCCGTCGAGGCGAGCATGTCACCGTGCTCTATCGGCAGACCAACGAAAAGCTGCCCGGCGAATGGCTCGGTCGTCTGGTACTCGGCTACGAGGACGGCGAGCCGAAAATCTTCGGCGCAACCCTGTTCTGATCGCCATGGAAGAGATCATCGAAAAGGACAAGTATGTCGAGCTGATCTACCAGGTGGTGGACAAGAAGACGGGTGCTGTACTCAGCGGCGTCGAATTCCCGCTGGGCTATGTGCACGGCACTCATCGCGTACTTTCCGCCGATGTGGAAAGCGAACTGGACGGACGCAAGGCAGGCGACACCATCGAGGTGCCGATCGACTGCGACAAGCTGTTTGGCCCGCGCGACGAATCGCTGGTGTTCATCGACGCCATCGACAATGTGCCGGAAGAATACCGCGAGGTCGGACTGACCGTGACCATGGAGAACGAGAAGGGCGACACCAAGAACTTCATCGTCACCCGGGTCGACGAGAAATCCGTGACCTTCGACGGCAACAACCCGATGTGCGGGCGCGAAGCGGTGTTCAAGCTGGAGATCCTCAGCGTGCGCGATGCCACCGACGAGGAGATCGAGGCCGGCGGCAAGATCGAGGAAGGCCCCGATATTGCCGGTATGGTGAAGATCTGAGTTCGCAACGATTGCTGTGGCTGTCGCGACTGGCCGGCAGCCACCCGCTTCAGTTGCCCGTTTCGGCCATTCTTCTCAGAAAGGCACGGGTGAAACGCATCGCCGAGTTGGGGTCCATGTTGAAATACAGGGATGGCTCGATCAGCTCCACCTCCATGACCACAAACCTTCCCTGGTGCCGCACCAGGTCGATGCGGGCGTAGAGGGGCTGTTGCTGCAACCGAGTGATGGCTTCGAGTATCCGTTCGGAGGCCGCGCGCAGTTCCGGCTCCGGTTCGATGGCCTGCAGGCGCCCACCATGCTCTTCCTGAACGCGGAAGTCATTCCCTTTCGGGGTCTTGAGGATGGCATGACTGTATTCGCCGCCGAAATGGAACAGTGAATACTCGCCTTCCTCGACGACTGCCGGCAGGAAGGGCTGCAGCATGCAGGGGCGGTCACGGAACAGGTCGGCGAACCGGTCGCTCTGTCGCATCAGGGACGGGCGATCCAGCCGGAAGGTGTCATCGGCATTGGCGCTGACCTGTGGTTTCAGGATCAGTTCCTCCGGCCAGTCGTCCTGTTGTTCAAGCCCTTGGCGGACTTGCTCGAAATCCTCTCCCCAGAGAGTCGGCACGATATCGATGCCGGCCAATTCCAGATTCCGCAGATAGGTCTTGCGCAGGTTCCACAGCACCAGGGGCAGCGGGTTTTCCAGCCGCGCGCGTGAGGCTTCGATGCGCCGCAACACCTCGATAAAACCCTCGGCGTCCTGCTGATAGTCCCAGGGCGAGCGAATCAGCACCGCATCGTAGCGATCCCAGTCCGCATCACTGCGCCAGGAGAGGGTTTCGCAATGCCAGCCGGACTGCGCCATGGGTTCGACCAGCAGCTCGTCGTAACAGACAAAATCATCGAGCTGGTCCATGCTCAAGAGTACGCATTGCTTCATCTTCATGGCTCCGGAAAGGGTGGTCGTGAGGGGCAAAAGTACACGACGGGCAGGGATTTGTTGAGCTATAATGCCGAAAATTTACTTGTTGGAGATCCCCGTGGCCGTCGTAGAAGCAACCCGAGACAATATCGAATCCCTGGTCGAAGACAACGAGATCGTGATTTTCGATTTCTGGGCGCCCTGGTGTGGTCCTTGTCGGCAGTTTGCACCCATCTTCGAGGCGGCCTCGGAGAAATACCCGGATGTCGTCTTCGCCAAGGTCAATACCGAGGATGAACGCGAAATCGCCGCTCATTTCAGCATCCGTTCGATCCCCACGATCATGGTTTTCCGCGATGCCATGCTGGTGTTCGCGCAACCGGGCAGCATTCCGGAAAATGCCATCGACGAACTGATCGAAAAGGTGCGCGAACTGGACATGGACGAAGTGCGCAAGGCCAAGGGCAAGGAGTGAAAACATGAACCGGCTGATTCTCCCGCTGATCCTGCTGCTTTCACTGGGCTTACAGGCGCGTGCCGGCGAGCTGGCCGGCGTACATGTGGATGACCGCATCAAAACGGCCGCTGGAGATCCGCTGATACTCAACGGCATGGGACTGCGCGAGAAGCTGTGGATCGATGTCTATGTCGGTTCCCTCTACCTGCCGGCGAAGGCCAACAGCGTGGCCGAGATTATCGCCCAGCCCGGCCCGGTGCGCGTCGACATGGATATCGTCTACAAGGAAATCAGCAGCGAGAAGCTGATCAAGGCCTGGAAGAAGGGCTTCGAGAAGAACCAGCCGCCGGAGCGTCTGGCCGAACTGCAGTCGCGTATCGACCGCTTCTACAACCTGTTCGAGGAAGATGCGCGCAAGGGTGACCGCTATGTCTTCGAGTATATCCCGGGCAAGGGCACCTCGATCCGCAAGAACGGGGTCGAGCTGGGCGTCATCGAAGGCGAGGATTTCAAGAATGCGCTGCTCGAGATCTGGCTCGGCAACCACCCGGCCGACAAGAGTCTGAAAAAGGGTATGCTGGGTCTGAAGTAGCGACCCGAAACAGGCAATCCACGAAAAAGCCCCGGCGAGAACTCGCCGGGGCTTTTTCGTGGATCGGATGATGAGTTGTCGTCGCAGGCGGTCAGGACATCGTCTGAAGCACTTCGGCGGCAATATCGACGGTCTTTTGCAGCAGTTCGTCGCTGTGCGCCGAACTGACGAAGCCCGCCTCGTAGGCCGAAGGCGCCAGGTTGACACCGCGGTCGAGCATGCCATGGAAGAAGGCCTTGAAGGCGTCGATATCGCAGCGGCCGACATCAGCGAAGCTGCGGACCTCCGGCTGATCGGTGAAGAACAGGCCGAACATTGCGCCGACCCGGTTGGACGTCATGGCAACGCCCGCGTTTCGGGCGGCCGCAACGATGCCGTCGACCAGCAGGCCGGTCTTGCGCTCGAGATCCTCGTAGAAACCCGGTTGTGAAACGATTTCCAGGTTTTTCAGCCCCGCTGCCATGGCGATCGGGTTGCCGGACAGGGTGCCGGCCTGGTACACCGGTCCTGCCGGCGCCAGTTTCTGCATGATCTCCCGCTTGCCGCCGAAGGCGCCCACGGGCATGCC
>WGBK01000165.1 GCA_015494335.1 Gammaproteobacteria bacterium
ACCCTGCAGAGCCGTGTTGCCGAGCTCGAGCAGCGCAATCAGCAACTGGTGACGCGCAATGCCCAGCTCGAGAGCAGCGCGCGCATCGAGGGCGATGCCTATACCGAAACGCAGCAGTCCCTGGTTGCTCTGCAGAAGGAGATTCTCGATCTCAGGGAGCAGCTGGTGTTCTACCAGGGGATCGTCAGCCCGGAAAAGCAGGCCTTCGGCGTGCACCTGCAGAGCTTCGAGCTGAAGCCGAAGAACGACATGGGCCTGTATGCCTGGAAGCTGGTGCTGACCAAGCAGGGCAAGAGCGACGCGGCGATCAAGGGTCGTTTCGATATCCGTATACTGGGTACCCGCAACGGTGAGCAGCAATCCCTGAGCCTGAAGTCGGTCAGCCCCGACATCACGGACAAGGCCACGCGTTTTTCCTTCCGTTATTTCCAGGTGTTCGAGGGTGCCCTGCAGTTGCCCGAGGGCTTCGAGCCCTATGAAGTGGCCGTCGAGGTCAAGCCCTCGACCCGCAAGGTCAAGCCGTTCACGGAGAACATCCCGTGGGCGACCGCAACGAATGGAGGTAACAACCCCTGATGTTCAAGAAGAAGAAAGGTTTCGGCGCCGCGCGCATCGATACGCTGATCGGCCAGACTGCAACCATCAATGGTGATCTGGTGTTCAGCGGCGGATTGCATGTGGACGGCACCATCAACGGCAATGTGATCGCCGAGGAAGGCAGCGATGCGTTGCTGATCCTGAGCAAGAGCGGGCACATCAACGGTGATGTCAAGGTGCCCAACATGCTGCTCAACGGAGAGATTGTCGGAGACGTGTTCGGGGCCAACCGGGTCGAGCTGGCAGCGGACTCGCGCATCAACGGCAGCGTCTACTACAACCTCATCGAAATGGCCATTGGCGCCGAAGTCAACGGCGGACTGATCCACGAGACCGCCGAGAACATCGCGCCCAAGCGACTGGAGAACAAGCCAGTGGAAGAGGATGCCGAAGCGGAAAGCGCGGCCGGGGAACCTCTAGACTGAATAGTTGACTAAAATACTCAGGAAAGCTATCTTTCCTCTCGTTCATCAGAATATCAGGATATCATCATGGTTAGCGTCAACATCAGTGCCAATTTCGGCAAGCCCCTCAATGCGGTGGCCGAAACCGCGCTCGAGTTTTCCGACAATGCCGCGCGCAAGGTCAAGCAGCTGATCGAGGAAGAAGGCAATCCCGACCTCAAGCTCCGAGTTTTCGTGCAGGGTGGCGGCTGCTCCGGTTTTCAGTACGGCTTCACCTTCGACGAAAAGGTCAACGAAGGGGATCATACGGTGGAAAAGGACGGCGTTACCCTGGTCGTCGACCCGATGAGCTACGAATACCTCGCCGGTTCCGAGATCGACTACAAGGAAAGTCTTGAAGGCTCGATGTTCGTGGTCAACAATCCGAATGCGACGACCACCTGTGGCTGCGGGGCCTCCTTCGCGGTGTAAGCTCAAGCCTGAAGGAGTCAGTCATGAAAAAGCCTGCGTGGAATCACGCAGGCTTTTTTGTGTCCGGAGCGGAGTGCTCGACGGGTCAGAAATGGAAATAGCCGTTGAGGAACAGGCCGTCGTATTTCAGGTTCGTATCGAGGTTGTTGGCGTCGTTGAGGTCCAGCGAGAAGGTCTTGAAGCCGCCCTCGATGCCCAGACCGGTATTGGATTCGTAGCCGATCAGCAGGGTCGTGTCGTCAGCCGAGCTGTCGCCGATGCTCAGTTGCTGGATATCGGCGCCGACATAAAAGCCGGTGAAGGGCAGGTCGACCCGTGCCGACAGGTACAGCATCGGGATGGTTTCGTCGACGGTGACACGGTTGTCGTTGATGCCGACCTTGCCGTCGAACATCTTCAGATCCACGCCGAGATCCAGATTGATCCAGTTGTCGAGCATCTCGTAGTAGAGCACGATTTCCTGGTGTGAAAGATCAAGCGTCGAGTTGATGGTTTCGGCGGCGTTGTAGGTGCTGCCGTTGAACTGGATGCTGCTGCTGATGGTTGAGCGGCTGCTGCTACTCAGGTCGACCGTCTGGTAGCGCACATTGGGCAGGGCTGGTAGCGGGTGCTCGAGGCTGACCCGGAGACCGTTGCCGGTATCGTCATTGATGCCGAGATCGTTCTGCAGCCGGATCTTGCTGTCGGAGCCGGTCCGGAAGCTGCCGCTGATGTCGGGGTTCCATGCATAGGCGCCGATGTTCAGGCCGACAAAATCGGCCTGCGCGCTGGCGAAGGTGGCCAGGCTGCAGATCAGCGGGAAGATCTTCCGTGTTGGTGACATTTCGGTTCAATAGATTTGAATGGATCGGTCTGTCAGTCTAGCAGACGTGGATTTTTTTTTCACTGGCAATCTGCCGGCTGCCGAGCACGGCCGCCGAACGGGCCCGGGTAACCGACGGAAGGTTGCCCGGGAGCCCCAACAGGTTCTGCCGCGCCAGCCAGGCGAATGCGGCCGCCTCGACCCATTGAGGGTCCAGGCCCAGGGCCGAGGTGTCGGTAACGGAGAGCTTGGGCAGATGCTGGCCGATGCGCTGCATCAGCCAGTCGTTTCGGGCTCCACCTCCGCAGACATGGAGCGTTTCCGGGCGGCCCGGGAGCTGCCTGACGGCCTGCGCGATACTGAGCGCGGTCAGTTCGGTCACGGTGGCGATCTGATCCGCCGGAGACAGATACTCCAGGCCCGCCCCCTGCAACCACCGCGGGCTGAAGTAATCCGTTCCGGTGGATTTTGGCGGAGGGCGTTCGAAATAGGGCTCCCGTGTCATCAGGGCGTTCAGAACACCCGCATCGATTCGGCCGCTGGCCGCTGTGCTGCCGTTACGGTCGAAGGGCTCTTCGAGCAGCTCCCGCGCCATGTGGTCGATCAGGCAGTTGCCGGGTCCGCTGTCATAACCGATGACCTCGGCCGACGGGTCGGCGGGCAGCCAGGTCAGGTTGGCGATGCCGCCGATATTGACGATGACCCGGTTCTGCTCCGGGTGGCGAAAGGCCGCGGCGTGGAAGGCAGGGGTCAGCGGCGCCCCCTCGCCGCCCAGCGCAATGTCGCGGCGGCGAAAATCGCTGACCACGGTCAGCTTGCAGATGGCTGCCACCCGGTGAGCATCGCCGATCTGCAGACTGTAGGCGGGGTCGGCGTCGGGTGCGTGACGCAGGGTCTGCCCGTGCAGGCCTATGGCGGCAATCCCGCGATGTGGCAGATCATTGCTTGCGATAAAGGCGCGGACCCGTTCGCCGTAGAAATCGCCAAGCCGGGCGTCGAGCTGACACAGCAGGTCGATGGAGGTGGCAGGGTCGAGAGCCGCCCGGCGCAGTTCCCGCTCCAGATCGGGCGGGTAGGGGGCATGGTCGTGGGCCAGAATCTCCACCGTGGAGTCCTTGCCGGGAAAACGGGCGGCCACGCAGTCCAGTCCGTCCAGGCTGGTGCCGCTCATGCAGCCGATGTACAGGGCGTTCGCGACATCGGCTGCGTTGGCGGGCATGCTCAGGGCTGGTCCGAGGGATTGCTGTCGAGGCGGGCCAGCAGCTGCTCCCGCGCCAGGTCCAGCAGCGCCAGCTGGCTGCGGGTCTGCTTGCGGAAGTCTTCCCGATAGGCCGGGTTGATCGGAGCGGCTGCCGGCAGCTTGATCGTCAGCGGATTGCGATGCACGCCGTTGACGCGGAATTCGTAGTGCAGATGCGGGCCGGTGGCATAGCCGGTGCTGCCAACATAGCCGATGACCTGGCCCTGCTTCACGCGCTTGCCCTTGCGGATGCCGCGGGCAAAGCCCTTCATGTGGGCGTAGACGGTGGTATAGCGCCCCCCGTGCTGCAGGAACACGACATTGCCGTAGCTCTTGCTGCGCATGGCCTTGATGACCTTGCCGTCGCCGGAGGCGCGTACCGGTGTGCCGCGTGCTGCGGCATAATCCACGCCCTTGTGGGAGCGCCACTTGCCGAGCACCGGGTGCCAGCGCTTGCCGGTGAAGCGGGAACTGATGCGCGAGAACTTGACCGGGCTGCGCAGGAAGGCCTTGCGCATGCTCTTGCCGTCCGGCGTGAAATAGCCGCTGTTGCCCTTTGGGTCGGTGTAGTACAGGGCGCGGTAGACCTTGCCCCGGTTGACGAACTCGGCGGCGAGAATCTTGCCGCTGCGTACCCGCGTGCCCTCCTTGTACAACTCGTTGTAGACCACGGCAAAGCGGTCGCCCTTGCGGATGTCGAGGGCGAAGTCGATATCCCAGCCGAAGATGTTGGCCATCTCCATGATGATGTTCTCGGGAATGCCGCTGACCGCGGCGGCTTCGAACAGGGAGGATTCGATGACGCCGGACTTGAACACCGGAACCGCATCCAGCGGATGGTTGAGCAGTTCGCTTTGCAGTTTCTGGTCGGCCTGGCGCTTGATCACCAGGGTCTGGGTCAGGCTCGGCATGTACTTGAGCTGGATCAGCTGCTGCTGGTCGTCGATCAGCAAGGCGATCTTCTGCCCGGGCCGGATGCGGCGCAGTTGCCGGGTCTGGTCATTGAGGTTGGCCACTTCGTGGGTGGTGCTCGGTTTCAGGCCTGCCCGGTCGAAGATGGCCGCCAGGGTATCGCCGGAGCGCACCTCGATCTCCTTCCATGCGAAGCGTTCCCATGCCGGAGTGCTTTCCGCCGCGACCTCTGGCTCGGGCTGCTCGGGGATGGGGTCGGCCTGGCGGGCTTCTTCGGTCTGAATTTCGGGTTTGGAAGCGTCGTCCGGGAGGGTTTTGGCGGGAGCGGGGGACGAGGCCGGGGTTGCGCTCGGCAAGGCACCGGTGGTGGCCTCTGCGCCGGGCAGCTCAAGGGAGTAGTGTAATCGCTCAGGCTTGACGGTAGAATCCTCGACCTTGGCCACGCCATCGGTCAGTGCCGCGAGCAGGCCCAGTCCGATCAGGGGCAGCGCGCCGACGAGCAGCCACCGGGCTCGCGGTCGCGGCAGGTTTGCCGGGGAAGGCTTCCTTCGGGTCGCCGCCGGCGACAGGGTCTTGAAGTCGAGGTCTTGATACCGCATTCGTTTCAGCAATCCGGGTGCCAGCGGGTGGTGCGCGGCAACAGTTAGTGTACAGAGGTTACAAGCGATGAACTCTATAGAAGATGCTTTGGCGCAAATCCGCAGAGGCACAGATGAAATTCTAGTTGAATCCGGGCTGATTAAAAAGCTCGAAAGCGGTCGGCCGCTCCGGATCAAGGCCGGGTTCGACCCCACGGCACCCGATCTGCACCTCGGTCACACGGTGCTGATCAACAAGCTGCGCCAGTTCCAGGACCTCGGGCACGAGGTTCAGTTCCTGATCGGCGATTTCACCGCAATGATCGGCGATCCTACCGGCAAGAGTGCCACCCGCCCGCCGCTGACCCGCGAGGAAGTGCTCGAGAACGCTCAGACCTACGAGCACCAGGTGTTCAAGATCCTCGATCCCTCCAAAACCACGGTATTGTTCAATTCCCAGTGGATGGGGGCCATGAGTGCCGCCGACATGATCCAGCTTGCGGCCCGTCACACGGTGGCGCGCATGCTCGAGCGCGACGATTTCAGCAAGCGCTACAAGAGCGGCCAGTCGATTGCCATACACGAGTTCCTCTATCCCCTGGTGCAGGGCTACGACTCGGTGGCGATGAAGACCGATGTCGAACTCGGCGGCACCGACCAGAAGTTCAACCTGCTGGTGGGGCGGCAATTGCAGGAGGCCTATGGCCAGGAACCCCAGATCGCGATAACCCTGCCGATCCTCGAGGGACTTGACGGAGTGCAGAAGATGTCCAAGTCCCTGGGCAACTATATAGGTATCACCGACGACCCGAAGGAAATGTTCGGCAAGATCATGTCGATCAGCGACGAGCTGATGTGGCGTTACTTCGAACTGCTCAGTTTCCGCCCGATGAGCGAGATCGAATCCCTGCAGCGCGAAGTGGAGGCCGGCCGCAACCCCAGGGACGTCAAGTTCCTGCTGGCCGAGGAACTGATCACCCGCTTCCATGACGCGGCGGCGGCCCGGGATGCCCAGGCCGACTTCATCCAGCGCTTCCAGAAGGGGGCGATCCCGGAGGACCTGGAGGAGAAGACCCTGTCGATCGACGAGGACGAGATCGGCCTGGCGGCCCTGCTGAAGATGGCCGGCATGACCTCCAGTACCTCCGAGAGCTTCCGCATGATCCAGCAGGGGGCGGTTCGCGTGGACGGCGAGAAGGTATCCGACAAGGGGCTGAAACTGCCGGCCGGCAAGGCTTTCGTGGTCCAGGTCGGCAAGCGCAAGTTCGCCCGCCTGAAGCTCGAGAAAAAATAATTCGGGAAAAGCGCAAAAAGGCGTTGACGGCATCCGGCCGGTGCTTATAATGCGCGCCTCGTTGAGACGAACTGCAGCAAAAAAATCTTGCCGCAGGGGTTGAAAGGGCCTGAGACGCCCCTATCTCTCAACGACGCAAAGGAAGCGCGGTCGGCCGACAGGCTTTTGAAAATTTCTTCAAAAAACTGTTGACAGCAAGATTCGCTTCCCTATAATTTGCGCCCCTGCATTGAGCAGGACAGACCTCCGGGCGTTCCCCGGCAGGCAGGATCTTTGAAAATTGATTAGGTAATTTGTGTGGGCGCTCATGTCGATCGTGATGTTGCATCATGATGATTTGAGTGACCAAAACTATCTCGTTAATAAAAGTAACGTATAGTCAAGGTCTCTCTCTTCAAAAACTGTTATACGGATTGCTATCCGTTAAATAGCTTTAAACTGAAGAGTTTGATCCTGGCTCAGATTGAACGCTGGCGGTATGCTTAACACATGCAAGTCGAACGGTAACAGCAGGAGCTTGCTCCTGGCTGACGAGTGGCGGACGGGTGCGTAACGCGTGGGAATCTACCTTCTTGTGGGGGATAGCCCGGAGAAATCCGGATTAATACCGCATAAGCCCTACGGGGGAAAGAGGGCCTCTCCTTGGAAGCTCTCGCGAGAAGATGAGCCCGCGTCGGATTAGCTTGTTGGTGGGGTAATGGCCTACCAAGGCAACGATCCGTAGCTGGTCTGAGAGGATGATCAGCCACACTGGGACTGAGACACGGCCCAGACTCCTACGGGAGGCAGCAGTGGGGAATATTGGAC
>WGBK01000166.1 GCA_015494335.1 Gammaproteobacteria bacterium
AGTTGACTGAGCGGAAGTACCGCCAGCGCCATGACGAAACCGCTGACCGTCATCATCGACAAGTGACTGGGCGTGCGCGTCTGGCGCATCAGGATGAAGTTACCCGACCAGAGCAGGCAAGCAATGGCCGCGTAGAGATCGCCGATCAGCGAACTTCGGCTGTCGTCATAGACTACGAAACCGAGGCCGACCACCACCACCGCGATGGTCCAGCGAGTGCCGGGATGGACGGGTTCCCGAAGAATCAGCCAGCCCAGCAGTGCCGATACCACCGGTGTCGAGCCAACGATGATCAGGGTGTGGGCAATGCTGGTGGTCTGCACCGAGGCCACGAAGAACATGGAACTGACGGTCATCAACAAGGCGAAGCCCCAGGCATAGCGGTCGAGACGAAACAGTCCCGAGAGCGGACGCCCCCGGCGCAGCAGGGCATTGAGCAGCAGCAGGGTCAGGCCCATGAACAGCCCGCGCAGGAACATCAGCGTCCACAGGTCGAGCGCAATCCATCGGATCAACAGGCTGTCGGGGCTTAGCACGAACACGCCGACCCCGGCCAGCAGCGCGCCGAGCGCCTGATCGGGTAGGGACAACAGCCGCGAGGCCGATCTGCGGGAAGGATTCATGGAGTTAATGCGAAGGCAAAAATTTTTGAACGCGCATGATAGACCACTGCGCTAAGCTTTGTGCATCCGTATCACCCTCGAGAAACCCATGCAGCAAGGTCCCCGCGAAATCGTAACGCCGTTCCGTCCGATCCCCCTCGATGTGCCGGAAGGCATGGCGCCGAACGAGTTCTTCAACAGCACCGAGAATCTCAACGACCTGGTCCACAACAACGGCCTGCTGATCAACCCGGAGAACCTGCTGCTCTATCGCAAGGCGCTGGGGCATTCCAACCTGTTCGACACCTCGATCATCTACAACACCTCGAAGCTGATTCTCAACCCGCTGGGTCGACCGGTCCGTCGCACCCAGGTGCCGGAAAACGTGCGCAACGTGTGGAACCGTATGAACCAGATCCTCATCGAGTACATGGAGGAGGCCTTCCCCAACCCGGAAGATCACCTGATTCTCTGCGGCGAGGCCAGCCTCGATGCCACCTGGCCCCTGACCTCCCCCGGCGTGCCCAGCATCCGCATGCTGCACAACCATTTCATCGTCTTTGACAAGAAGGAACTCGAGCAGGCGGCCCTCGCCGACCCCGACAATCCCAATCTCACCGACGGCGGGCAGCACAGCCTGTTCCAGCACCACATGAAGGAGGTCTACCGCGCCTTCTTCGCCACTCTGGAGCTGAAACACCTGAAGCCGATGCCGAGCGAGGAATCCCAGCTGCAACTGACCGGCTATCCCCAGGGTCTGCCCTGCTGGGAGATCGAGGGCGGCCGAGCAACCCTGGAACGCCCCGGTTTCTGGGCCGACTACGATGTCATCCTGAAAGGTTTCATCGATTTCTATCGCAGCTTCTTCAGCCAGGTTTCGACGCGCAATGCACCGATGCCGCGCGACATCTATTTCCCGGACCAGGTCATCGACAAGCTGCTGTTCAACAACGATTTTCTCGCCGCCGCGAAGATCGTGCGCGAACGCTGTATCCGCGACCCCAAGTACGCCAACTCGATACGCTGGCAGCCGGCCTTCAAGCAGCTCATCTACCGCAACGACGCCGGCAAGTGGGTGGTCACCATCAGCCAGAACTCCATCGGCAACGCCATCACCGAGCTGCTGGGCGTGGTGGTCAAGCGGGTGCCCGATGCCGAGGCCTACGAAAAGACCGAACCGGCCCTGATCGAACGCCTGCTGGAGGTCCGGCGGCGGCTGGTGCGAGCCGATCTCGGCGAACCCATCGGCACCTGTTACTGGCCGGCCGAGGTCTGACGCCGGGACAGTAGCCGTGGTGCCGCGGGTTTCTGCTACTTGATGTGAACGCAAGGGTCGCTATAATCGCGCGACCCTTACATTCAAACAGGTACCCTTGCATGAACAAACTCGACGAACTGCAGAAGAAGAAGGAAGAACTCGAAGCCGAGATCCAGAAGATCATCGCTGCCGAGCGCGACAAGGTGGTCTCCGAAGTGAAAAAACTGATCAAGCAATACGGCATCACCCGCACCGAATTGAGCGGTTCCTTCCCCGCCGTCAAGCGCGGCCGCAAGAAGGGTTCGAAGAACAAGTAATCCGTCTCGACCACACCGGCGGCATCGCTACCCAAAACGTGCCAGCCGCCGGTTTTTAACGCATGGACTGGCCAGGGGGCCGGGAAATGCGCATAATAACCACAAGGAATCTGCTGCCATCGGGAAGGCGACATTACATGACCACCCGAGGCTCACACATGAACAACGACGACGATACCGTCATTCTCACCGACGAGGAACGCGACCGCATCCTCGACGACGACATCACCGAAACCGAGATCCACGATTTCGAGGAAGAGGAATAGCCCTCAGCGGCAGTGCAATGCCCGGGCCGAGCCCCGAAACTCGCTGGAACCCACGGTTTCCAGGTCGATGATCTGAAGAATCTCCGCTCCCAGTTTCGCCGCTTCGGCGCGCATCGCGTCGATCAGCCGTACCCGGTTGAAATAGTTGCCCGGCATATCGATCCGTGCCACTTCGATGAAATCGCAATCCGGGCGCTGGTAGATCACCCGCACATCGTCGGTTTCGATGGCCTTGCCCACCGGCCCGGTCACTTCCGTGATGCCGGTCGCGCAGGCAGCGACCAGCAGGATCGTGATCAGCAGCATGGGAATCCTCATCAATCGGCTCCTCAGTGGCTGAAATACTGGTCGAAGAATTCCACCCGCACACGATCGCCCTCGGCCACCGGACCGCAGCGCTCGTCGAGCACGATGAAGCAGTTGGCCCTGGACATGGATGTCAGGATACCCGAGCCCTGACGGCCGGTCAGGCGCACATGCAGGCGTCCCTGTTCGTCTTCCTCGGCAATGGCGCGCTGGAATTCGCGCCGCCCCGGGTTCTTGCGGATGGGGCTGTCGCAGATCGCCTCGAAGCCGAGAGGGGGTCGGTAACCACGGCCGGACAGGCGCTTGATCAACGGGACCACGAACTGGTAGAAGGTCACCATCACCGCCACCGGGTTGCCCGGCAGGCCGCAGAACAGGGCGTCGCCGATATGACCGAAAGTCAGCGGCCGTCCCGGCTTCATCAGGATCTTCCAGAAGCTGATCCTGCCGATCTCCTCGAGCACGGTCTTGATGTAGTCGGCCTCGCCGACCGAAACGCCACCGGAAGTCAGAATCAGGTCCGAGCAGGCCGCCGCCTCCAGCAGGGTCTGGCGCAAGGCATCGGGGTCGTCGCGCACCACGCCCATGTCGATCAGATCGACCTCGCATTCGCGCAACAGTCCGTGCAGGCTGTAGCGGTTGCTGTCGTAGATGTCTCCCTTGCCCAGCGCTTCGCCGAGGGAGCGCAGTTCGTCACCGGTGGAGAAGAAACTCACCCGCGGACGGCGGTACACGCTCAGCTCGTTGATACCCAGGGAAGCCAGCACGCCGAGATCCGCCGGCTTGAGATAGTGACCTTGCGGGAACACCGTGGCGCCCTCCTGGATGTCCTCACCGGCACGGCGCAGGTTCTGCCCCCTCTTCTGACCCTTGCCCGGAAGCTCCACCCGCTGCTCATCGACGACCCGAACCGACTCCTGGATCACCACGCAATCGACGCCCGGCGGCAGGGGTGCGCCGGTCATGATGCGCACGCATTCGCCGTCGCCCGGCGCCTGTTCGAAGGGCTGACCGGCATAGGCCGTGCCAATGACGCGAAAGGCACGGTAACCCTCCTGCGGCAGTTGATCGAAGGCCAGCGCATAAC
>WGBK01000167.1 GCA_015494335.1 Gammaproteobacteria bacterium
ACCATTTCCAGCAACTCGGCAAGGCTGTGCTGCAGACCGAGGCCGCTTCCATCGACGCCCTGATCGAACGCATCGGCGAGGATTTCGACAGGGCCTGCGAGTTGATCCTGTCCTGTAACGGACGCGTGGTGGTCACCGGCATGGGCAAGTCCGGCCACATCGGCAACAAGATCGCGGCCACCCTGGCCAGCACCGGCACCCCGGCCTTCTTCATGCACCCTGGCGAGGCCAGCCATGGCGATCTCGGCATGATCACCGAACAGGATTGCGTGATTGCGCTGTCCAATTCCGGCGAAACCGGGGAGATCACCACCCTGCTGCCGCTGATCAAGCGGCTGCAGGTTCCGCTGATAGCGCTCACCGGCAACCCGCGCTCGACCCTCGCCGAAATGGCAGAAGTGCACCTCGATGTCTCCGTCGAGAAGGAAGCCTGCCCCCTCGGCCTGGCGCCCACCTCGAGCACCACCGCAGCGCTGGCCATGGGTGACGCCCTGGCCATCGCGGTGCTCGACGCGCGCGGCTTCACCGAGGAAGACTTTGCCCGCTCCCACCCGGGCGGCAGCCTCGGCCGTCGCCTGCTGCTGCGCGTGCGCGACATCATGCACAGCGGAGATGCAGTACCGGTCGTGCCCATCGATGCCTCGCTCAAGCAGGCACTGCTGGAGATCAGCAACAAGGGGCTGGGCATGACCGCGATCGCCGACCCACAGGGGCGCCTCGCCGGCATCTACACCGATGGCGACCTGCGGCGAACGCTGGAAGGCGATACCGACATCCATTCCGCCCGCGTGCGCGACCACATGACTGCGGGCTGCGTCACCATCGGCCCCGACGAGATCGCCAGCGCCGCGCTGACGCTGATGGACGAGAAACGCATCAATGCACTGCTGGTGGTCGACGAGAAAGGGCATATACTGGGGGCATTGAACATGCACGACCTGCTGCGGGCAGGTATCGTATGAACCCGACGGAGCACCCTGCCCCATGGAACACATTACCGAACTCGCCCGCAACATCCGCCTCGTCATCTTCGACATCGACGGCGTGCTGACCAACGGTTCGCTGTTCTTCGACAATCGCGGCGAGGAATACAAGGCCTTCAATTCGCGTGATGGTCACGGCCTGCGCATGCTGATGGAATGCGGACTCGAAGCGGCCATCATCACCGGTCGCCAGTCCCGCCTGGTGGAACACCGCATGCACGATCTCGGCATCAGCCGCGTCTACCAGGGCTTCCGCGACAAGCGGCCTGCCTTTGAGACCCTGCAGCAGGAAACCGGCTATCGACGCGAACAGATCGCCTACCTCGGCGACGACGTGATCGACCTGCCGGTGATGAAACAGGTGGGCATGGCCATGGCCGTGGCCGACGCCCATCCCTTCGTGATCCAGCATGCCGACTATGTGACCCAGCGCCCCGGTGGCCAGGGCGCGGCGCGCGAAGCCATCGAATTCCTGCTCGAGGCCCAGGGTCTGCTGCAGGACAAGCTGGCGAGCTACCTGCAATGAAACGATCCCGGCGCCTGCTGCTCTACGCCCTGCTGGCCATTGCCGCGCTGATTGCCGGCCGTTTCGTCGAAACCCCCTCTCCGATCGTGATCAAGTCCCGGGAAAAACCGCCTGACAACATCGATTTCTACCTGTCCGGCGTCGATTACCGCGCCATGGATCGCGATGGCCGCCTTCGCTATCGTCTGCGCAGCCCCTTGCTAGAGCACTACCTGCGCGAGGACATCAGCCGCGTGCAGCAACCCGACATCGAATACCGCCTGCCCGGCAAGCGCTGGCGACTGGCAGCCCGTCAGGGCGAGATGCAGCACCGTCAGGACCGGCTGCTGCTGAAACAGGGCGTGCGCCTGCAGCGCGAAGGCAACCGCCCGATGCAACTGGATACCGAACGGCTGGAACTGCAGACGGAGGCGCGTATCGCCCGCCTGCCCGAGTCCCTGCGCCTCGAGTCACCCGGCCTGCAACTCGAGGCCGACAGCGCCATGCTGCAACTCGGCGAGGGCCGCTACCGCTTCCAGCGCGTGCGCGCCGTACATCAACCGCGGAAGTCCGAATCATGATCCACCCATCCAGAAAGTTGAAACTGCTGTTCGGCCTGCTGTTCTGCCTGTCGGCGCTGCCGGCCTGGCCCCTGGCCAGCGACCGCGAACAACCGATCCACATCGAGTCCGATCAGCTCGAGATTGACGAAAGCAAGCACCAAAGTCTGTACCAGGGACATGTCGAGATGCGCCAGGGCAGCCTGCGCATCCAGGCCGAACGCATTCGTTTCGTCTTCGATGCCGACAACAATCTCCAGCGTCTCGAGATCGAAGGCGAGCCGGCGCGACTGCAGCAGACCGACGACCAGGGCCGCCCCCTGAAGGGCGAGGCCCGGCGCATCCTCTATTTCAACAACGAGGCCCGCCTCGAGCTGATCGGCAATGCGCGCCTGGACAACGCCGGCGACCGCATCGAAAGCGAGCGCATTCGTTTCAATATCGAAACCAACGCCCTCGAGGCCGGCCAGCCCGATAGTGACACCGAAAAGAAGGAAACGGGCCGAGTGCGCATGGTGATCCAGCCCCGATCCACCGCCAGCCCGCCGGCGTCCGGGCCAGCGGAACCTCCCCCCCGGCCATGAACACATCGCGGCACTGCCTGCAGGCCAGCAACCTGGCCAAGAGCTACCGCCAGCGCGAGGTCGTCAAGTCGGTCAGCCTGGAACTGCGCGACGGTGAGATCGTCGGCCTGCTCGGCCCCAACGGGGCCGGCAAGACCACCTGCTTCTACATGATCGTCGGCCTGATCAAGGCCGATCGCGGCAGGATCCTGCTCGACGACCAGGACATCACCGAGCTGCCGATGCACCAGCGCGCCCGCCGCGGGCTCGGCTACCTGCCCCAGGAAGCCTCGGTGTTCCGCGGCCTCAGCGTGGCCGACAACATCCGCGCGATCCTGCAGCTGCGCAAGGATCTCGACCGACGGCAGATCGAACAGCGCCTCGACGAGTTGCTCGACGACTTCCAGATTCAGCACATCCGCGACAGCCTCGGCGCCTCGCTCTCCGGCGGCGAACGCCGACGCGTGGAAATCGCCCGCGCGCTGGCGGTCGAACCCAGCTTCATCCTGCTCGACGAACCCTTTGCCGGCGTCGATCCGATCTCGGTAATGGATATCCAGAGCGTGATCCGCGAGCTGGCCGCCCGCGGCATCGGCATCCTCATCACCGACCACAACGTCCGCGAGACCCTGGGCATCTGCGAACGCGCCTATGTCATGGGCGAAGGCGGCATCCTCGCCGCGGGTGATCCGGATCATGTACTCGCCGACGCGACCGTCAGAAAGATTTACTTGGGTCAGGATTTTAGGCTATAAAGATCGCATGAGAATATCCCCCCTACCGCTGTTCTCAACGGCCCGCGCATGAAGCAGAGCCTGCAGCTCAAGATCGGTCAGAGCCTGACCATGACCCCGCAGCTGCAGCAGGCCATCCGCTTGCTGCAACTGTCCTCGCTGGAGTTGCAGACCGAGATCCAGCAAGCCCTCGAATCCAACCCGCTGCTGGAGCAGGAAGAGGAACACGGCGAGCTTGCACTGGAGGAAACCACCGGGAACGGTGAGGATCGCAGCGACAGCTCCGGCGAAACGGAGGCGGCGGAACCGCAGACCTCCGCCGAGGCGATGACCGAGGACCGCAGCGACCAGAAACTGCCCGAGGAGCTGGAGATCGACACCGGCTGGGACGACATCTATGACAGTGGCCCCACCGCCACCCTGTCCCAGGCCAACAGCCACAACGGCGAGGATTTCAGCGACCTGTTCGAAAACCAGGCACGCGAATCCGACAGCCTCATCGACCATCTGCTGTGGCAGCTCGACAATGCCCACCTGACCGAACGGGATCACGACATCGGCCTCGCCATCATCGACGGCATCGACGATCGCGGCTACCTGATCGAATCCCTCGACGACATCCTCGACGGCCTGCGCCGGCTGCACCCCGACATCGAACGCGACGAGGTCGAGGCGACGCTGCATTTCATCCAGCATTTCGACCCCATCGGCGTGGCCGCGCGCGACCCCGCCGAGTGCATGAAAATCCAGTTGCAGACCTACGATCCGGACACGCCGCACCTGAACAAGGCGCTGGCGCTGGTCGAGCACTACCTCGACTACCTGGCCGCCAACGACATCGCCGTACTGAAGCGACGCCTGCAGGCCAGCGACGCCGAGTTGCAGAAGATCATCGAACTGATCCGCACCACCAACCCGCACCCCGGCGACCTGGTATCCAACAGCCACGCCGAATACATCATCCCCGATGTCCATGTGCGCAAGGTCGAGGGCGAATGGACCGTGCGCATCAACCGCGAGAACGCGCCCCGGCTGCGCATCAACGACACCTATGCACGGCTGATCAAGCGCGGCGACCACAGCGAACAGAACAACTTCCTGCGCAACAACCTGCAGGAGGCGCGCTGGTTCATCAAGAGCCTGCAAAGCCGCAACGACACACTGCTGCGCGTGGCCACGGCCATCGTGCACCGCCAGATCGACTTCCTCGAACACGGCGAGGAGGCAATGAAGCCGATGGTGTTGCGCGACATCGCCGAGGAACTGGAGCTGCACGAATCCACCATTTCCCGGGTGACCACGCACAAGTACATGCACACCCCTCGTGGCATCTTCGAATTCAAGTACTTCTTTTCCAGTCATGTCGGCACCGCCGACGGCGGGGAATGCTCGGCCACCGCGATCCGCGCCATCATCAAGAAGCTGGTGGCGGCGGAAAATCCGGGCAAACCCCTCAGCGACAACAAGATTGCGAACTTGTTGGGCGAGCAGGGCATCAAAGTGGCACGGCGTACCATTGCCAAGTACCGGGAGGCCATGAACATTCCCCCGTCCAACGAACGCAAGCGTCTCCTGTGAGACGCTGCGGGCTCCAGCAGTCCGCGCCAGCCCCGTGAAAACAACGCGGGATGAGAAGAAGCCGGCGATGGTATCGCCGCGCTTCCGTGAAACCTGAATGGAGGTATCCCATGCAAGTCAGCATCAGCGGTCATCATGTCGAAGTCACCGATTCCCTGCGCAGCTACATCAGCGAGAAGATCCAGCGCCTCGACCGGCACTTCGACAAAGCCATCGATATCCATGTCATCCTCACCGTCGAGAAACTCCGTCACAAGGCCGAAGCCACGCTGCATGTCAGCGGCGCCAACCTGTTTGCGGAGGACGAGAAGGAAGACATGTACGCCGCCATCGATGGTCTGATCGACAAGCTCGACCGACAGGGCAAGAAGTTCAAGGAGAAGATCAAGGATCATCGGGCCAAGCCCGCACCGCAGGAAGCCACCGTCTGATCCTGCAAAACCCGACCAGCGGTTACCGGGGGGCTTTGCCCCCCGGTTTCCTTTCCGGCTCAGCCCTCATCTCCATGACATGGATGACTGCTCAGGTAGCTGCAGAAATACGTCGGATCAAGGTAAAAAATGTGAGTTTACAAATGTAAAAGACCATTTTAGAACGCAGAGCTGGCGTATTTCAGCGGCTGGCTGAGTAGTTACCCCGGTTTTTTCTTGCATGCGGTGTGCTTTTCGCTACCATGCCCGCAAACCCAACCTGAACCCGACTGACGGCCATGCCCATCTCCTCGCTGCTGGCGAACGACCATGTTTTCACCGATGTTCATGTCACCAGCAAGAAGCGATTGCTCGAGTGGATCGCCGAGCAGGCCGAATCCCAGCTGAAACTCCCGCGCAAGCAGGTCTTTTCCCAGTTGCTGGAGCGCGAGCGCCTCGGCAGCACCGGTCTCGGCCAGGGCTTTGCCGTTCCCCATGCGCGTCTCGAGGGGCTGGATCGTATCCATGCCTGCTTCCTGAAACTGGACCAGCCGATCCCCTTCGATGCCGCCGACCAGGCCCCCGTGGACCTGGTATTCGTACTGTTCGTGCCCCAGGACTCCACCGAGGAACACCTGCAGATTCTCGCCGCACTGGCCCGCATCTTCAGCCAGCCGGAAATTGCCGACAAGATCCGCAACAGCCGCAGCCGCGAAGACATCATCGACATCATCCGCAAGGCCGAAGCCGAGGGCTGAGCATGCCGGCCAACCTGACCATCGGATCCTTCCACAAGCGATACCAGAAACGCCTGCAACTCTCCTTTGTTTCCAGCCAGGTCGGACTCGAACGCGAGATCCGTCTGCCCAGTGCCGACGAGCAGAGTTACGAGCCGGTGGACTATCTCAACATCATCCGCCCTTCCAGCGTGGTCGTCATCGGCCTGCAGGAAGCCGCCTATCTCGCCTCGCTGACTCTGGCGCAGCAACAGGACCTGTTCGACCGGCTGTTTCAGGGTCCGGTACGCACGCTGATCCTCAGCCGCGACGCCCGCATGGACATGGAGATCGTTCGCTACTGCGCCGCACGCAAGGTGCCCGTGCTGCATTCCGGTCTTGAGGATGGCGTGCTGCTGTCGGAGCTGCGCTACTACCTCAACCAGGCCCTGGCCGAAACCACCACCGAGCACGGCGTGTTCGTCGAGGTGTTCAGCATCGGCACCTTCATCACCGGTCAGAGCGGCGTCGGCAAGAGCGAGCTGGCGCTGTCGCTGGTATCGCGAGGCCATCGCCTGATCGCCGACGACATCATCGAGTTCAGCCGCCTGTCGCCGAGCATCATCGACGGCATGCATCCCGGGCTGTCCAACGATTTCATGGAAGTACGCGGCCTCGGCATCATCAACATCCGCGCCCTGTTCGGTGCCAACGCCCTGCGCCGCAACAAGACCCTGCGCATGGTCGTCAACATGGTGCACTTCACGCCCGAGAACTCGCATCAGTTCGATCGCCTCGGTGACGAACAGCCGACGCGGCAGATCCTCGGCCTCGAAATCCCCGAGCTGACCCTGCCGGTTGCGCCCGGCCGCAACCTGGCCGTGCTGGTCGAGACCGCGGCGCGCAACCACCTGCTCAAGCTTGGCGGCTACAACGCGGCGGAGGATTTCATCGAACGCCAGCGTCGTGCCATCCAGGCCGATGCCCGGCAGGCTTCCGAGTCATGAAGCTGGTCATCGTCAGCGGGCTTTCGGGTTCCGGCAAGACCATCGCCCTGCACACCCTGGAGGACGCCGGTTACTTTTGCGTCGACAACCTGCCTGTGGGCATGCTGGTGGATTTCGTCACCAGCATGCAGAACAACAAGCCGGCCCTCTACGACCTGGTGGCGGTATCCGTTGACGCGCGCTGCCACGCCGAGGACATGGCCCATTTCGACCATATCCTAAAGGAGTTGCGCGCCCAGGGCGTCGAGGTGACTACCCTGTTTCTCACTTCCAAGGTGGAAAAGCTGCTGACCCGCTTCAGCGAAACCCGACGCAAGCACCCGCTGTCGCG
>WGBK01000168.1 GCA_015494335.1 Gammaproteobacteria bacterium
GCCTTGTAGGCCTGGTATTCGCCATCCACGGCCTCTTCCATGCGCTTGCGCAGCAGGCCGTCCTTGTCCTTGTCGAGCAGCGGATCCCAGTAACCGCCCCAGATGACCTTGATGACATTCCAGCCGGCGCCGCGGAACACGGCTTCCAGCTCCTGGATGATCTTGCCGTTGCCGCGCACCGGTCCGTCAAGCCGCTGCAGGTTGCAGTTGACGACGAACACCAGGTTGTCGAGCTTCTCGCGCGAGGCCAGCGAGATTGCGCCGAGGGATTCCGGCTCGTCCATCTCACCGTCGCCCATGAAGGCCCAGACCTTGCGGTCCTTCGGCTCGATGAAGCCGCGATTCTGCATGTACTTCATGAACCGGGCCTGGTAGATGGCCATCAACGGACCCAGGCCCATCGAAACCGTCGGGAACTGCCAGAAGTCCGGCATCAACCAGGGATGCGGATAGGAAGACAGGCCTTTCTTGCTCAGGGCTTCCTGGCGGAAATGCAGCAGCTGCTCCTCGGTCAGGCGACCTTCGAGAAAGGCGCGGGCATAGATACCCGGCGCGGAATGACCCTGGATGAACACCAGGTCCCCGGAATTCTGCCCGTTCGGCGCCTTGAAGAAATGATTGAATCCGACATCGTAGAGGGTGGCGGCCGAGGCGAAACTGGCGATGTGCCCGCCCAGCTCGCTGCTCTTGCGGTTGGCGGCGACCACCATGGCCGCGGCATTCCAGCGGATCACGGCGCGGATGCGGTGCTCGATGGCGCGGTCGCCCGGCATCGGCTTTTGCAGGTGCACCGGGATGGTATTCAGATAGGCCGTGGTGGCCCGATAGGGCAAATAGGCGCCAGAGCGCCTCGCCTTGTCGATGAGTTTTTCCAGCAGGTAATGCGCGCGTTCGACGCCTTCGTTTTCGAGTACCGCTTCGAGGGATTCGATCCACTCCCGTGTTTCCTGTGGATCAGGATCTTTGTAATCTGTCATGAAGTCTTCTCGCTTGTAGGTAGCCCGCCGGGCGCGTGGTTCGCGCGGCCGGCTGCGGCACGGACATCGCATCGAACCGGGCAGCGCCGCTGGCCGTTTCCCGTGCCAGACATCGAGGCAGGCCACCAGGGTGGTTCAGCCGGCACCCGCGGACATGGACAGGCCCGATCCAGGTGGCCCCGGGCCGGAATGGCGAGCATTATACGGCAAATTGAGAGATAATCAGCCCACAACTCCCGCTTTTCCAAACCCGACCATGCAAACACTGACCCTCATCCAACCGGATGACTGGCACCTGCACCTGCGCGACGGCGCCGCGATGAAGGCGGTCGTCAACGACAGCGCGCGCCAGTTCGCCCGCGCCATCGTCATGCCCAACCTGAACCCGCCGGTGACCACGGTGGCCGAAGCCGAAGCCTACCGGACGCGCATACTCGCGGCCTTGGATCCGGCGCTTTCCTTCGAACCGCTGATGACGCTGTACCTGACTGATAACACGCCGTCGGTGGAGATCGTCCGCGCCGCTGCCTCGCCATCGGTTCATGCGGTAAAACTCTACCCTGCCGGGGCCACCACCCATTCCGATCGGGGCGTCACCGACATCCGCAAGACCCATGAGGCCCTGGAGGCCATGCAGCAGCAGGGCTTGCCCCTGCTGGTCCACGGCGAAGCCACCGGCGATGCCGTGGATATCTTCGATCGCGAAAAGGTCTTCATCGAACGCACGCTGGAACCCCTGATGCGGGATTTCCCCGAGTTGCGTATCGTGTTCGAGCACATCACCACCTCCGACGCGGTGGATTTCGTGTTGTCGCAGGATCCCGGGCGGCTGGTGGCGACGATCACCCCCCACCACCTGCTGATCAACCGCAACGCACTGTTCAAGGGGGGACTGAATCCGCATCACTACTGCCTGCCCGTGGTCAAGCGCGAAGAGCATCGGCAGGCTCTGCTGGCCGCCGCCACGAACAAGCCCGGCCGTTTCTTCGCCGGTACCGACTCGGCTCCGCATCCGCGCCATGCCAAGGAATCGACCTGCGGCTGTGCAGGTATCTACAGCGCTCGTTCCGCCGTCGAACTCTACGCCACCGCCTTCGAACAGGCCGGGGATTTCACTCATTTCGAGACCTTCCTCAGCACTGCCGGCGCAGCCTTCTACCGGCTTCCCGTCAACACCGCAACCATCACCCTGGTACGCGAGGACTGGGTCATGCCCGAGCGTCTGCCCTTTGGCGAAGGCGAGGAACTGGTACCGTTTCGCGCCGGAGAAACCCTGCGCTGGAAACTGCAAGGAGCCAACGCATGAGCCACACCCCCATGGACAAGCGTTTTCGCGGTTTTCTGCCGGTGGTGGTGGATGTCGAGACCGGCGGATTCAACGAGAAAACCGATGCCCTGCTGCAGATCGCCGCGGTGATGATCGACATGGACGAGGAAGGCAGGCTGGTACTCGGCGAAACCCATAGCTGCCACGTCAATCCCTTCGAGGGCGCGAACATGGACCCGGCCTCGATGGAGATCAACGGCATCATCCCCGACCACCCCCTGCGCATGGCGGTGGACGAGAAACACGCCCTGCCGAAGATCTTCAAGCCCATCCGCGAAGCGCTGAAGCAATACCACTGCAAGCGCGCCATCCTAGTCGGCCACAATGCCAACTTCGACCTCAAGTTCATCAATGCCGCGGCCGAGCGCAGCGGCATCAAGCGCAACCCCTTTCACCCCTTCAGCACCTTCGACACCGTGTCGCTGGCGGGCCTGCTGTATGGCCAGACCGTGCTGGCCCGGGCCTGCGACGTGGCGGGTCTGGGCTGGGACAGCCGTGAGGCCCATTCGGCCATCTACGATGCGGAAATGACCGCCCGCCTGTTCTGCCGCATCGTCAACAGCGTGCCGTTTCAACCCTCCGGACCGGCCTGATGCGGCCGTCCGGACCACCAGTCCGGTAAAAAACCACCATATACCGTCAAAAAGCGCTCAATAAAAGACGCTTTCTGCCGATCTCTGGCTATACTCTTCGAAAATAACAACGACATTACTCTCCATGTTCAAGAAAGAAGAGCTCTCGATCATCATCGTTGATGATCTGCAATTCAGCTGTGAAGTGGTCAAGTCGGGACTAAAGAAGGCGGGCTATCGGGACATACGAACGGCCAACTCCGCCAACGATGCGATGCTGCAACTCAATGAACGGCGCGCCGATGTGGTGCTCGCCGATTTCTGGATGCCGGAAATGAACGGTTTGGAACTGGTTGATCTGATTCGCCGCTGGGACGAGAACAACAACCGCTATACCGGCACCATCCTGCTCACCGCCGAAGACACCACGCAAAGCATCGTGGTCGCCTTCGATCGCGGCGTCGATGATTTCATCTCCAAGTCTGCCAACCAGTTCGAACTGGCGGCACGGGTCTATGGCGCCGGACGCGCCGCCTGGATCCAGAACCAGTTGCGGCAGAAAAACCGTGACCTGACCCGCCAATATGTGCGCAGCAACAAGCACAACCTGATCGACACCGATACCGGCCTGGTCAACCGCAATCAGCTATTGCGATCGATGGACGCCATGTTCCGTCATTGCGAATCCCGCGGCGGAGGCGTGGGGGTTGCGCTGATTCGCCTGCAACTGGCGGACCTCAACGACTCGGCCAGCCGTGTCATCAGCAAGGGTACGCTGCGCACGGTTTCCAACTCGATCCAGCGGGTGGTGCGCCCCCTCGATCAGGTGGCTCGCTACGACGACAACAGCTTCGCCATCGCCGTGCTGTTCGCTGATCCTGCCATCTTCAACCCGGCCATGTTCGAGCGC
>WGBK01000169.1 GCA_015494335.1 Gammaproteobacteria bacterium
ATGCTGCCCCGGCTTCCGCTGCCCTGAACCTCGCTGGCATCGATACCATGCTGCTTCATCAGCTTGCGTGCCGCCGGACCGGCCTTGGCCTCGGTGCCTTCGTCGACAACGGAATCCGCGCTTGCGGTCGCTTCCGTGGGGACTGCTACGGGTTGCGCGGCTGCTGGCGCAGCTTGCGCTGCCGGGCTTTCCTCGCTCGCCTGGGTCGTGCCGGCACTGGCCTGGGTAGCGGCTTCGGTGTCGATGCTGCCGATCACCTGGTTGCTGACCACGGTCGCGCCTTCCTCGACATCGATGGATTTCAGTACGCCGGACTCGGTGGCGACGATCTCCAGCACCACCTTGTCGGTTTCCAGTTCGACCAGCAGGTCATCCTGCCGCACCGGATCGCCGACCTTCTTGTGCCAGGCGCCGAGCGTACCCTCGGATACGGATTCGGGAAGAACGGGGACTTTGATTTCTACGATCATGTTGTATGCAGTCTCAAGGGGTTCAGAGTTCGAAGGCGTCGGTCACGAGCTGGTTTTCCTGTTTCAGGTGCAGGGCCATGTAGCCCACCGCCGGCGAAGCCGAGGACGGACGGCCAGCATACACCAGTGGCAGTCCCTGGATCGAATCCAGCAACAGGGACTTGATATACCACCAGGCGCCCTGGTTGCGCGGCTCGTCCTGGCACCAGGCCACCTTTTCCAGGTTCGGATACTGTTGCAGCACCTCGGCGATTTCCTCGGCCGGATAGGGATAGAGCTGCTCGATGCGGACGATGGCGGTGCTGTTGTCGTAACGGGCGCTACGCGTCTCGCGCAATTTGAAGTAGATCTTGCCGGTGGTGAGAATCAGCCGCTTCACCGCCGCGTTGTCCAGCTCCTCGGTCTCCCCGAGCACGGTGCGGAATCCGCCCTCGGCCAGCTCCGACAGCGGCGAAGTGGAAGCCTCGTGGCGCAGCAGGCTTTTCGGCGACATCACGATCAGCGGCTTGCGGAAATCGGCTTTCACCTGCATGCGCAGCAGGTGGAACATCTGCGCCGGCAGGGTCGGCATGACCACGCGCATGTTGTTCTGCGCCGACAGTTGCAGATAGCGCTCGAGACGGGCCGAGCTGTGCTCGGGCCCCTGCCCTTCATAGCCGTGGGGCAGCAGCATCACCAGGTGGCTCAGCCGTCCCCACTTGACCTCGCCGGAGCTGATGAACTGATCGATGACCACCTGGGCGCCGTTGGCGAAGTCGCCGAACTGGGCTTCCCAGATCACCAGGCTTTCGGGATCGGTGGAGGCGTAGCCATATTCGAAGCCAAGCACCGCCTCTTCCGACAATACAGAGTTGATGACCTCGAAACGGGCATCGCCACGCTGCAGCAGCTTCAGCGGTACATGAATGCCGCCGTCGAGCCGCTGGTCGTGCAGCACCGCGTGACGATGGAAGAAGGTGCCGCGCTCGGAGTCCTGGCCCGACAGGCGTACCGAGCTGCCTTCCTGCAGCAGGGTCGCGTAGGCCATGGTCTCGGCAAAGCCCCAGTCGCAGAAGATCTCCTCGTCGAGCATCTTCTGCCGCGCGTCCATGATCTTCTTCACGCGGTGATGCAGCTGAAAGCCCTCGGGCAACTGCAAAAGCTCTCGACCCAGGGTCTTGATCGTCTCCATCGGCACGCGGGTATCGGGCAGGTCGTTGATGTCGCCGCCGAGATACTTGTGCCAGCTGCGCCGGTTCTCCTGTTCCAGGCCGGAAATCACGTTCAGAGCCACGGTGCCGCCCTGCTCCAGGGCCTTGCGGTAATCCCGGATCATCGCGTCGACACCCTCGCGGTCGATAACGCCTTCGTCGATCAGCCGCTGGGCGTGCAGTTCCACCAGTCGCGGATGGTTGCGAATGGCGGCGTACATCTTCGGCTGGGTGGCGGCCGGTTCGTCGGCCTCGTTGTGGCCGTAGCGGCGGTAGCAGACCAGGTCGATGACCACGTCGCGGTGGTACTGCTTGCGATACTGCACCGCCAGTTCGGCCACGAAGACACAGGCTTCCGGATCGTCGCCGTTGACATGGAAGATCGGCGCCTGCACCGTGCGCGCCACCTCGGTGCAGTAGAGGGTGGAACGCATGTCCTTGGGATGACTGGTGGTAAAGCCGATCTGGTTGTTGACGATGATGTGGATGGTGCCGCCGGTGTGATAGCCGCGGGTCTGGCACATGTTGAAGTTTTCCATCACCACGCCCTGGCCGGCGAAGGCGGAGTCGCCGTGGATCAGCACCGGCATCACATCG
Organism: Gammaproteobacteria bacterium; assembly: GCA_015494335.1. Taxonomy (GTDB): domain Bacteria; phylum Pseudomonadota; class Gammaproteobacteria; genus S144-22. Next base: position 2,258 of record WGBK01000169.1, read on the forward strand.
GTGGTACTGATGGACTGCTTGTTGTAGAGCCGCTGGCGCGCGCGCACCGAGCCCTCGACCACCGGATCGACGATCTCCAGGTGCGAGGGATTGAAGGCCAGGGCCAGGTGCATCGGGCCGGACTTGGTGTTGACGTCGGAGGAGAAGCCCTGGTGGTACTTGACGTCGTAGGTGTAACGCTCGTCGATGTCGAGGTTGCCCTCGAACTCGTCGAACAGCTGCTTCGGCGTCTTGCCGAGGATGTTGGTCAGCACATTGAGGCGACCGCGGTGGGCCATGCCGATCACGGTTTCGCGGGTACCTTCGGCACCGCCCTGCTGGATCACCCGGTCGAGCAGCGGGATCAGCGCCTCGGCGCCTTCGAGGGAGAAGCGCTTCTGGCCGACATAACGGGTATGCAGATATTTCTCGAGGTTTTCGGCGGCGATAATGCGGTCGAGGATACGCAGCCGTCGTCCGACGCGAAAATCGGGCCGCGCCTGGGTAGTCTCGAGCCGTTCCTGGATCCAGCGTTTCTGATCGGTGTCGGCAATGTACATGAACTCGGAGCCGATATGGCCGCAATAGGTCTTCTGTACATGGTCGACGATATCGCGCAGCGGCGCTTCGTCCAGACCGAACAGGGATCCGGTGCTGAACACCGTGTCCAGGTCATCCTCGGAAAGCTGATGGGCCTGCAGCGACAGCTCGTCGCCGACGTCGTTGCGGGTCAGGCCGAGCGGGTCCACCTTCGCCTTCTGGAAACCGCGGAAACGATAGGCGTTGATCAGCTGCAGCACCCGCACCTGTTTCAGCAGGTGTTCCTTCTCCGCCTCGCCCATGCCGGCACAGCCGGCCTTCTTGTGACTGACCGCGTCGAGCATCTGCGCGCGGATGCTGACATGGTCGGCATCCAGCACATCCGACCCGTTGCGCAGAGACTCAAACCACTCGCGCCACTCGGCATCGACGCTGTTGGGGTCGGTCAGGTACTGGTGGTAAATTTCCTCGAAATAGGCCGCGTTGCCTCCGTAGAGGTAGCTGTCCTGCTGAAGTTTGGTCATCGACATGAGCGCGGACTCGGAAAGGTCGGGTTGAGGGTCATGAATGTCGATCGCGGTTGCACGGTCGGTCCTGTTTCAATGTTATAGCTGATTCCGGGTAAAAGGTGGCAGAATCCTGCGCAAACTGCGTCACAGAAAGGCTTTCCGCCGTTTTCTCGAGGTAAAATACCAGACCCCCGAAAAAGCAATCAGACGGATTGTCACTATGTTTATAGAGGCGGCTTCTAACGCGAAATCCTGCGTTTGAGCTGTTAGAATACGCGCCCCATTCATCCCCGAGATCTGCTCCATACACCATGGCCCAATACATCTACACCATGAACGGCGTCGGCAAGGTCGTGCCGCCCAACAACGAGATCCTCAAGGACATCTCGCTGAACTTCTTCCCCGGCGCCAAGATCGGCGTGCTCGGTTACAACGGCGCCGGCAAGTCCACGCTGCTGCGCATCATGGCCGGCGAGGACAAGGACTTCATCGGCGAGGCCCGACCGCAGAAGGGCATCCAGATCGGTTACCTGCCCCAGGAACCGCAACTCGATCCCGACAAGGATGTGCGCGGCAATGTCGAGGAAGGCGTGGCCGAGACCAAAACACTGATCGACCGCTTCAACGAAGTCAGCGCCGCCTTCGCCGACCCCGATGCCGACTTCGATGCGCTGATCGCCGAACAGGCCGAGCTGCAGGAAAAGATCGATGCCGCCGGCGCCTGGGAGCTGGACCGCAAGCTCGAGATCGCCGCCGATGCGCTGCGGCTGCCGCCCTGGGACGCAAAGGTCGAGCATCTCTCCGGCGGCGAGAAGCGCCGCGTCGCCCTGTGCCGTCTGCTGCTGTCGAATCCGGACATGCTGATTCTCGACGAGCCGACCAACCACCTCGACGCCGAATCCGTGGCCTGGCTGGAACGCTATCTCAAGGAATTCCCCGGCACCGTCATCGCGGTCACCCACGACCGCTACTTCCTCGACAATGTCGCCGGCTGGATCCTCGAGCTGGATCGCGGCCACGGCATCCCCTGGCAGGGCAACTATTCGAGCTGGCTGGAGCAGAAGGAAAAACGCCTCGAACACGAGGAGCGCGCCGAGAAGGCCCGCGTCAAGTCGATGCAGGAAGAACTCGAGTGGGTGCGCAGCAATCCCAAGGGTCGCCAGTCCAAGAGCAAGGCGCGGCTCAAGCGCTTCGAGGAACTGGCGAGCCAGGAATATCAGAAGCGCTCCGAAACCAAGGAGCTGTACATCCCGCCCGGCCCGCGCCTCGGCGACGTGGTGATCGAGGTCGAGAACGGCCGCAAGGCCTACGGCGACAAGCTGCTCTACCAGGGGCTGAACTTCAAACTGCCGCGCGGCGGCATCGTCGGCGTGATCGGACCCAACGGCGCCGGCAAGTCGACCCTGTTCAAAATCTTCACCGGCGAGGAACAGCTCGACGAGGGCAATCTGCGCATCGGCGAGACGGTGCAGATCTCCTATGTCGACCAGTCACGAGACTCCCTCAATGGCGACAAGACCGTGTGGGAAGAGCTGTCCGACGGCCTCGACACCATTACCGTCGGCAACTACGAGGTGCCCTCTCGGGCCTATGTATCGCGCTTCAACTTCCGCGGCGCGGCGCAGCAGAAACGGGTCAAGGATCTCTCCGGCGGCGAGCGCAACCGCGTGCACCTGGCCAAGCTGCTCAAGTCCGGCGGCAACCTGCTGCTGCTCGACGAGCCGACCAACGATCTCGATGTCGAGACCCTGCGCGCCCTCGAGGAAGCCCTGCTCGACTTCCCCGGCAGCGCGGTGGTGATCTCCCACGACCGCTGGTTCCTCGACCGCATCGCCACCCACATCCTTGCCTTCGAGGGCGACAGCGAGGTCAACTTCTACGAGGGCAACTACAGTGAATACGAGGAACAGCGGCGCAAGCGTCTCGGCCAGCAGGCGGAACAGCCCCACCGCATCAAGTACAAGAGGCTCGACGCCTGATGAGCGACGCCGAGCGCGTATTCGACCGCCTCGACCGCCTGCTCGACCGTCTCGAGCAGTTGATCCCGGAACAGCCAATGACCGAGCCGGACTGGAATCATCGCGCCTACCGCTGGCAGGGCCGGCAACTGCTTCCGATCGAGAACATGGATCGCGTCGATCCCGATTCGCTGTTGCACATCGAGCGCCAGGCCGAACTGCTGGAGCGCAACACGGCGCAACTGCTGGCGGGGCAGCCGGCCAACAACGCCCTGCTCTGGGGCGCGCGCGGCACCGGCAAGTCTTCGGTGGTGAAATCACTGATGACGCGTTTCGAGGACAGCGACCTGTGCCTGGTCGAGGTCTCGAAGAAGGACAGCGAAACCCTGCCCGAGTTGATCGCCCTACTCGGCGGCGACGACCGCCATTACATCGTTTACATGGACGACTTGAGCTTCGAGGCGGATGATGAATCCTACAAGTCGCTGAAGGCAGTGCTGGAAGGCTCGATCCAGGCGCAACCGCAGAATGTGGTGATCTACGCCACCTCCAACCGCCGCCACCTGATGCCGGAGAGCATGAAGGACAACCTCGACAGCCACATGGAGGATGGCCAGCTGCATCCGAGCGACGCCATCGAGGAGAAGGTTTCGCTGTCCGACCGTTTCGGGCTGTGGCTTTCCTTCCACCCCTTCACCCAGGCGCAGTACCTGGACGTGGTGGAACTGGCGATGAAGCAGCTGGGCCTGACGATGGACGAGCAGACGACCACCGAGGCCATTCGTTTCGCCACCCAGCGCGGATCGCGCAGCGGACGCATCGCGCGTCAGTTCGCGATCAGCCGGCTGGGCATGAAAAAGGACGCGTGACGCGTCCTCCTGCCTTTAATTTCTGCGGTAGTGATCGGCGCTACGGCGCATGGGGCGCCGGGGCGACCGTTGCTGCTGCATCCGCTGCCAGTGCATGCGGTGCGGCGGGTAACGGAAAAACGCCCGAATCGCCAGGGCCAGGGCAAGAGCCAGAAACAGAACGAGCAGGATCGGCTGCATCGAGTACTCCTGTTGTTGGGGAGTCCCGATCATAGCAAGAACGCCTCGGGGGCTGTCAACCGGCCCCGGCGGATCTCCGCGGCGACATCCACCAGCTTGCCGCACCCTTCTGCAGCAAGGGCCGCACCCGCCACATCAGCAGCAAGGCACCGACCGCCGCGTGGATGCCCGCCAGCAGGTAATCGGCCTTGACCAGCCACAGGTAGTGAGCGATGGCGAGCAGCAGAATCAGGTAGACCAGCCGGTGCAGCGCCTTCCAGCGTCGGCCGAGGCGGCGAATCCAGCCGTTGGTCGATGTAATGGCCAGCGGCGCGAGCAGCAACCAGGCACTGAAACCCAGGGCAATATAGGGCCGTTCCAGCACATCGTTCCACATCGAAACCGGATCCAGTGAATGGTCCGCGAGGAACCAGATCAGGAAATGGCTGCTGGCGTAGAAATAGACGAACAGGCCGGCCATGCGACGCAGGCGGATCCAGCCGCTCCAGCCGGTGATCTGGCGCAACGGTGACAAGGCGAGGGTCAGCAGCAGCAGGCGCAGTGACCAGTCGCCGGTCTGGAAGGTCACGGTCTCCACCGGGTTGGCCCCGAGATCGCCCCACAGCGCGTTGCCGACGATCCACAGCATCGGCGACAGGCACAGCAGAAAGAACAGGGGCTTGATCCAGCGCGGGCTCATCAGAAGTATTTCTTGAGGTCCATGCCCGCGTACAGGCTGGCTACCTCCTCCTCGTACCCGTTGAACATCAGCGTATCGCGCTTGAAGAACTCGCCGATGCGACGCTCCCGTGCCTGGCTCCAGCGCGGATGGCTCACCTTGGGGTTCACATTGGAATAGAAGCCGTATTCGCGCGGGTTCTGCATGTTCCAGGTGGTTTGCGGCTGTTGCTCGGTAAAATCGATGCGGACAATGGACTTGATGCTCTTGAAACCGTATTTCCAGGGCACTACCAACCGGATCGGCGCGCCGTTCTGGTTCGGCATCGGTTTGCCGTACATGCCGACGGCAATCAGCGTCAGCGGATGCATGGCCTCGTCGATGCGCAACCCTTCCCGGTAGGGCCAGTCCAGTACATCGCGCTTCTGCCCCGGCATGCGGTCGGGGTCCACCAACGTGCGAAAGGCGACATATTTCGCCTTCGAGGTTGGCTCGAAGCGTTGCAGCAGCTTGCCCAGCGGGATGCCGATCCAGGGGATCACCATCGACCAGGCCTCGACACAGCGCAGCCGGTAGATGCGTTCTTCCAGATCCTTGCTGTCGATGAGGTCCTCCAGCGCCAGTTCGCCGGGGCGGGCGCACTCGCCACCGATGCTCACCCTCCAGTCGGAAGTGTCGAAATCCTTCGCCTGGCGCGCCGGGTCGCTCTTGCCGGTGCCAAATTCGTAGAAGTTGTTGTAGCGGGTGGCGTCCTTGAAGGGCGTGATCTCCTCGTCCAGGGTCATGACCTTCGGCTTGTAGCCCTGCAGGTCCAGGGCGGCCCGCAAGGGTGAACTGGCGAGCAGCAGCCCGGCACCGAGCATGCTGCCCTTCATGAAGGCGCGGCGTTGACGATAGATGGCTTCGGGGGTGACTTCCGCTTCGCGGCAGTCGGAGGACTTTCGGATCTTGATCACTGCGTTACCTGTACTTCGAGTTGAGTTGCTTGTATGGACACCAGCTTAGCTTGTTCGATCGCTCCCAGTTGTAACAATTTCTGAAACTTCCACTCGTCCGGAGATATCCCTCTCCCGTCGATTGCCGACCCGGATCATGCCCTTGTTCAGCTGGCGTTCAAAAAACACTTGCGCTTATTAGTACATTCTAATATTATTCTTCGCACAAACTACAACGAATTCTATAAAACTGATAACTGGAGGCATCGGCCATGAAAAAGATCATCACTACTGCAGCAGCTCTCATTTTTGTTGCTACCAGCGCCCAGGCCGCTTTCTGGGACAACGACAACAGCAACACCTACGGC
>WGBK01000170.1 GCA_015494335.1 Gammaproteobacteria bacterium
AAACTGGACGAGGCCAAGGCTCGCCACAAGGCCATGAAGGTCAAGCAGGATGCCCTCAGCGGACGCCTGCGCACCCGCGAGAAACTGCACGACGAACGCATCAGCGATGCCCTGGGTCGCTTCGAGGGCATGGAGGAGAAAATCGACCAGATGGAAGGCCGTGTCGATGCCTATGACCTGGGCCGCAACAAGTCCCTCGACGACGAGTTTGCCGAACTGGAAACCGAGGATGCCGTCGAGAACGAACTGGAGGCATTGAAGGCCCGCCTGAAGCCATCGTCTTCCTCCGGCGAGGACAAGACCAAATAAGCTTGCCTCGCACCTGCGCTTGCCATATAAGACCCGCAGGGAAAGAAAGTTTCCAATTGAAACTGGCCGGCACCCTGGATGCCGGCCAACCGCACAACAACCAGAAGGGTTCGACATGAACAGCTATACCATGGTCGTCGTCATCGTCATTGCTGGCGTACTGGGCAACATCATCATGCGCTACCTGAAGATGCGCGAGAAAGAGATCACCCAACGCGCCCAGCCGCCGGTCAATGACGAGCTGAATGCACGACTCGACAAGATCGAAAAACGCCTGCAGGCCCTGGAAACCATCGTTACCGATTCCCGGTTCGACCTTGACCGCGCCTTCGAGGATCTGGAGAACGACAACGGCAGCGGGGAGCAATGACATGGCCGAAGACCTGATCGTCATCCCGATCCTGTTCATGCTGGTGATCGCGCCGCTGTGGCTGATCCTGCACTACAGCTTCCGCCTCAAGTCCACCAAGTCCCTGTCGCGGGCGGACGAGGAAACCCTGGCCGAGCTGTGGCACCAGTCGGAGAAGCTGGAACAGCGCATCGAAACCCTGGAAACCATTCTCGATACGGAAGCCCCCGGCTGGAGGGAACGACAATGAAAACCCTGGACCCGCAACCCTCCCCGGACCGGCTCTACCGCGACATCCGCAACGGCAAGATCGCCGGGGTCTGCGCCGGCATTGCCGACTACTATTCGCTGAACGCCAACTGGGTGCGCATCGGCTGTGTCGTCGCCGCGCTGATGTTCACGCCCACGGTTCTGGTGCTCTATGCCGTCGCAGCTTTCATGCTTCCCAAACGGCCGGAGAATCTCTACAGCAGCAACGATGAAGAGCAGTTCTGGCGCCGCTACCGGCGCTCGCCGAAGGAAACCCTGGGCGAAGCCCGCCATCGCTTTCGGCAGCTGGAATCGCGTCTGCGCCAGCTCGAATACTATGTCACCTCCGACCGCTTCGAGCTGGACCGCCAGTTCACCGACCTGGAAAACAGCCGCCGATGAAATACCTGCAACGCTATCCCTGGATCTTTTCCCTGCTGTTGATCCTTGCGCTGGGCCTGTGGATGGGCAGCGGCCGCATCCAGGCCGGGGTCGAGAGCGCTCCGACCGAGGACAAGCAGGCCGAAGCACCCTTGCCCCGAGTGCGCGTCGAGCCGGTGGTTCTGCAAAAGATCTCGCGCCGCATCCGTCTCTACGGACGCAGCGAGGCGGATCGCCACAGCGAAATCCGCAGCCGCATCAGCGGGCGCATCCAGAGCATCTCGGTGGAACGGGGCGATCGCGTGCGCAAGGGACAGGAATTGATGCGCATCGATCTCGAAAACCGCGAGCAGCAACTCGTGGCAGCACGAGCCCTGCAGGCACAACGCGAGCTGGAATACCGCAGCTCCAAGAAGCTCAACACCCAGGGCTACCAGGGCAAGGCCAAGCTGGCACAAAGTCTGGCGGCGCTGAAACAGGCCCAGGCCGAGGTTTCGCGCCTGCAGCAGGAGATCCGCGACGCGCGCATTCTCGCACCCTTCGACGGCATCATCGGGGATCGACCGGTGGAAACCGGCGACTGGGTCAGCCGTGGTCAGACCCTGGCCCAGCTCTACGACCTGCAACCGCTGATCGCGCGCGGCGACGCCAGCCCCGACGACATGCGCAAGCTGACAACCGGCATGAGCGCAAGGGTACGGGTACACGGCGAGGAACAGGATTTTCCGGCGCGCATCCGCTACATTGCCCCGGCTGCCGACACCAGCACCGGCACCTTTCGCATCGAGGCCGCCTTCGACAACCCGCAGCTGCGCTTGCGGGCCGGTCTCGCCACCCGCATCGATATCGAGCTGGATGCCGTGGATGCCATGCACATCACCCCGGCCCTGTTCGCGCTCTCCGACAGCGGCGAACTGGGCGTCAAGTGGGTGAACAACGGCATCGTCCAGTTCACCCCCATCGATATCGTGCGCAGCGACGACGAGGGCGTCTGGATCACCGGTTTGCAGCCGGGCAGCCAGCTGATCGTGGTCGGCCAGGGTTTCGTGCGCCCCGGCGACCGGGTCGAGGCCGTGGAAAGCACTGCCACTCCTGCCGGCACCCCGGCCAAGAAAGGCTGACATGAACGCCTTCATCAACGCCGCGCTGAACCACTCGCGCACCATGATCATGATCTTCGTGCTGCTGGTAATCAGCGGCATGACGGCCTATTTCGACATCCCCAAGGAAGCCGAGCCGGACATCGACATCCCCTATATCTATGTCTCCATCTCCCATGACGGCATCTCGCCCCAGGACGCGGAGCGGCTGCTGCTGCGACCGATGGAAAACCAGCTCAAGACTCTCGACGGCCTCAAGGAAATGACTTCCCGTGCCGAGGAAGGCCATGCCTCGGTCACCATGGAGTTCATAGCCGGCTTCGATTCCGACAAGGCCCTGAACGATGTACGGGACAAGGTCAACCTGGCCAAGGGCGAGCTGCCCGAGGAAACGGAGGAACCGAGCATCCACCCGGTGACCATGGCCGAGCAGAACCCGGTGATCCTGGTCAGCCTGTCCGGCGAGTTGCCAGAACGCGCGCTGATCCAGCTGGCGCGCCAGCTGCGCGATCGCCTGGAGGGCCTGCGCGAAGTGCTCAAGGTGGATATCGCCGGCGACCGCGACGACCAGCTCGAGGTCATCATCGACCCGCTGGCGCTGCAGGCTTACGACCTGCAATACAGCGACATCTACCGCTTCGTCACCCGCAACAACCGGCTGGTGGCCGCCGGTACCCTGGACACCGGCAAGGGCCGTTTCGCGATCAAGGTTCCGGCCGTGTTCGAGAACATCGACGATATCCTCGACCTGCCGGTGAAGAGCGACGGCGACCGCATCCTGCGCATCCGCGATGTGGCCGAGTTGCGGCGCAGCTTCAAGGATCCCAACAGCTTCTCGCGCCTCAACGGCAAGGGTAACATCACCCTGGAAGTGAAGAAGCGCCCTGGCGAGAACATCATCACCACGGTGCAGAAGGTCAAGCAGCGGGTCGAGGAGGCGCGTCAGCTGTGGCCCGATCATGTCAAGGTGACCTACACCGCCGATCGCTCGGAAGAGGTCCACGACATGCTGAAGGATCTGCAGAACAATGTGCTGTCCGCGGTATTGCTGGTGGTCATCGTCATCATCGCCATCCTCGGACTGCGCACCGCCGGCCTGGTCGGCCTATCCATTCCCGGCTCCTTTCTCAGTGGCCTGCTGATTCTCTATCTGATGGGCTACACGGTGAATATCGTCGTGTTGTTCGCCCTGATCATGGCCGTCGGCATGCTCGTGGACGGCTCCATCGTGGTCACCGAGTACGCCGACCGGGTGATGAACGAGGGTGTGCCGCCACGGCGCGCCTATGCCGAGGCGGCGCGCCGCATGGCCTGGCCCATCACCGCCTCCACCGCCACCACCCTGGCTGCCTTCGCACCGCTGATCTTCTGGCCGGGCATCATGGGCGAGTTCATGAAATTCCTGCCGATCACGCTGATCGCAACCCTGACCGCCTCGCTGTTCATGGCATTGCTTTTCGTGCCCACTCTCGGCGGCGTATTCGGCAAGCCAAGGGAAATGCCCGAACGCAGCCGCCGGCGCCTGCTGCAGATGGACGAAGGCGATATCGAACAGGTCGATGGCTTCACCGGCTTCTATGTGCGGGTGCTGCGCGGCGCACTGCGCCATCCCGGCAAGGTGACCCTGGCCGCCATCCTGTTCGGCGTTCTGGTGTTCACGGCCTACGGTCAGTCCGGTCTCGGCGTTCAGTTCTTCCCCGAAGTGGAACCGGAGGGTGGCAATATCACCGTGCGCGGCTATGGTGATCTGTCGATTCATGAAAAGGATGCGCTGATGCGCGAGGTGGAGCAGCGCCTGGTCGGCATGCCGGAGATCGAAACCCTCTACACCCACAGCGGCGGTCGCGAGCAGGTCGGTTACCTGCGCTACAACCTGATCGACTGGCAAAAGCGGCGCAAGGCCAGCGAGATCATTGCCGAGATGAAACAGAGGCTGGCCGATCTCGCCGGCATCGAGATCGAGGTCGGCAAGGACGAATCCGGCATCGGTGGCGGCAAGGATCTGCAGATCGAGATCAGCTCGAAGATACCCTCGCTGCTCGCGGATGCCGCCGCCAAGATCCGCCGGGCGCTGGAGAAAAACCCGAAGTTCGTGGATATCGACGACAGCCGTCCCAAACCCGGCATCGAATGGCGAATGGTGGTGGATCGCAGCAATGCCGCGCGCTACGGCGCCGATGCCTCGCTGGTAGGCAGCGCAGTGCAGTTGCTCACCCACGGTCTGCGCGTCGGCGGCTTCCGCCCGGACGATGTCGATGACGAGTTGGATATCCGCATCCGCTTTCCACGGGAAGATCGCAGCCTTGACCAGCTTGACCAGCTGCGCATCCGCAGCAGCCACGGTCAGGTGCCGGTCACCCAGTTCGTTCGCATCGAGCCCCGGCCCAAGGTGGATGCCATCAAGCGCGTCAACGCCCGGCGTGTGCTCAAGGTGCAGGCCAACATGGCCGAGGGCGCACTGCTCAGTCTGGAGCTGCCAAAGCTGAAGCAGGAACTCCCGTCCCTGGGTCTCGACCCGCGCGTGGAGATCGAGATCAAGGGCGAAAACCGCGAGCAGGCCGACTCCGAAGCCTTCCTCGAAAAGGCCTTCGTGGTCGCGCTGTTCGTCATGGCGATCATCCTGGTGACCCAGTTCAACAGTTTCTACCAGGCTTTCCTGATTCTCAGCGCGGTGCTGTTCTCCACCGTCGGCGTTTTCTTTGGCCTGTTGCTGTTCCAGAAACCCTTCGGCGTGGTCATGTCCGGTATCGGCGTGATCTCGCTGGCCGGCATCATCGTCAACAACAACATCGTGCTCATCGATACCTACAATGTCCTGCGCAGCAAGGGCATGGAAGCCTTCGAAGCGATCCTGCGCACCGGTGCCCAGCGTCTGCGGCCGGTGCTGCTGACCACGGTCACCACCATCCTCGGGCTGCTGCCCATGGTGCTCGAGATCAACATCGACCTGTTCGGACGCAGCATCGATTTCGGCGGCCCCTCGACCCAGTGGTGGTCCCAGCTGGCCACGGCCGTGGCCGGCGGACTCGCCTTCGCCACGGTGCTGACCCTGATCGTCACCCCCTGCATGCTGGCCCTGAAGGAGGTGAAGAAAACCGGAACCCGCAAAACTACGGAGGCTCAGAACCATGAACAATCGATTGCTGCCCACTAGCCTGCTGATCCTGAGCGTGGTGTTGCTCGGGGGCTGTTACAATTCCGAGCGTGTCAATCAGACCAAGCAAATCACAACCACGCTCGGCCAGGAGATTCTTGACCTGAAAACAGCACTGGACCAGAGCGCCATCAATGAGAGCGAATATCGCTTGATGGTCGACAAGCTGGCCGAGGAAAGACTCGATGTATCGCTGAAGGACTTGCGCGACAAACCCGCAGAGGCAGATTGATTGCACATTGCATGCAGACGGCGACACTGCGAAAATGCGCCCTCGTAAAAAACTGAAAGAGGCCGTACACCATGGGTTTCCTGGAAGGCAAGAAAGTCCTGATCGTAGGCGTCGCCAGTAACCGTTCCATCGCCTATGGCATTGCCAAGGCCATGCACCGGGAAGGCGCGACCCTGGCATTCACCTACCCCAACGACAAGCTCAAGGCGCGGGTCGAGAAATTCGCCGCCGAGTTCGGCTCGAGCATCGTGCTGCCCTGCGATGTCACCTCCGACGAGGACATCGATGCCCTGATGCCGGCCCTGGGCCAGCACTGGGAGCGCCTCGACGGTCTCGTGCACTCGGTAGCCTTTGCCCCGCGCGAGGCGCTGGACGGCGATTACCTGTCCCATCTCGACCGCGAAACCTTCCGCGTCGCAATGGACGTCAGCGCCTACTCCCTGAACGCCTTGGCCAGGGCCGCGCGCCCCATGATGCAGGGTGGCAATGGCGCCATCCTGACCCTGTCCTACCTCGGCGCCGAGCGCGTACTCCCCAACTACAATGTCATGGGCGTGGCCAAGGCCGCGTTGGAAGCCAGCGTGCGCTACCTCGCCGGCAGCCTCGGCCCGGAGGGCATCCGCGTCAACTCCATCTCGGCGGGACCGATCAAGACCCTGGCCGCTTCCGGCATCGGCAGCTTCAAGAAGATCCTCGATGAAGTCGAACACAATGCCCCGCTGCGGCGCAATGTGACCATCGACGATGTCGGCAATACCGGCGCCTTCCTCTGCTCCGAACTCGCCGCCGGCATCACCGGGGAAAACATCTATGTGGATTCGGGCTATAACATCGTCGCCATGGGTGCCTTGGGCAACTGAAGCCCGTCAGCGGCCCACACCAAGGCACGAAGGCGGCAAGGGAATGCCCGCCTTCAACTACTTCATGAAAAAGGGCTAATCCATGGCAATACCGACCACGCCTGACCCGCCCGCTTCGAAATCTCCACAGTACTGATTCGCCTCCAAGCGCGACAATACGCCGCAGCCAAGGCAGCGAGCGTTCTTTTATAATGCAGCACTCGCAAACAGCTAGCCGCAACAGGCAGTCGAGTGTCATGATGATAGGAAACTCCAAGTCATTCAAGGAGTTGCTGAATTCACTGCAAATGGCCGCCGCAACCGATGCGAGCGTGCTGTTGCTGGGCGAGAGCGGCACAGGCAAGGAATTGCTGGCGCACTTCCTGCACCGTCACAGTCGACGAAAGTCACAACCCTTTGTAGCCATCAACTGCGCCGCACTGCCCGAAGGGCTGATCGAGTCGGCTTTGTTCGGTCACCGCAAGGGCGCTTTTACCGGCGCCATAGAGAATCATCAAGGACATATACAGCAGGCCGATGGCGGCACTCTGTTTCTCGATGAAGTGGCTGAAATGTCTCTGCCTGTACAGGCCAGGCTGCTGCGTTTTCTTGAGTCGGGCGAGTTCCAGCCCGTAGGGGAAAGTGCAGTGCAACAGGCCGATATCCGATTGGTCGCGGCAACCCATGCGGATCTGGCCATGCGGGTCAAGGCCGGTCGCTTCCGCGCCGATCTGTATTATCGTCTGAACGTGCTTCCATTCACCGTACCGCCGCTGCGAGATCGGAAAGGAGACATCCCATTGTTGCTGAACGGCCTGACCCGGCAATTGGCGCAACAACATGGTCTGGAAGCCTGTTGCTACTCACCCTCCGTTCTGCATCGGCTTGAGGATTACGCCTGGCCGGGAAATATCCGCGAACTGCGCAATTTTTGCGAACGCATGCTGGTGCTCCACGCCGGCGAGGAAATCCAGTCCCACCAACTGCCGGCGGAGTTCTGCGCAACCAGCCACGCACCCGATCCGCTTCAGCCGCAGTCCTTCAGGCTGCCTCAAAACGGCATTCGTCTGGATGAACTGGAAAAGGACTTGCTGCAGCAAGCCCTGCTTCAAAGCGCCGGAAACCAGAGCAAGGCTGCGCGCCTTCTCGGCCTGACTCGCGACGCATTCTTGTATCGCCTAAAAAAATACGCCATCAGCGGCTCCGACTTCCGCAAGCAAGCAGGCGTGGCCATCTAGCCTTTGCCCATTGCATTTCACCCGTCATTCTGCCTGTCATTGCCTCGCAATAGCTGCAATCCCGGACGAGAAAAAAGGCGCTGAATCGATCAGCGCCTTTTTTCCTCACAATCAACTCACTCAGCTCAGAAGCTGTATACCGCATTCAGGTAGATATAGCGCCCCGGCTCATTGAGCAGCATGATCTCACCGGTACCATCGGCCAGCAGAGTCAAGTCCTTATAGGTATTGCTGACCGCATAGGTTTCATCCAACAGATTGTCGACACCCGCAGTCACGCCAAATTGCCTGGTGAACTGATGTTTGACTTTCAGATTCAGGACCGCCCAGCTATCCAGTTCCTGCTCGCCATTGTCTGCATCATAGTCACTCCACCTATCGGCAGCCACCACTTCAATCATGGCACTGCTGTCGTTTCGATAATTGTAATTCAGCGCAACATTCATCTTCATCGGAGGTATCTCGGCCAGGTCGGTATCAGTCTGACCAGCCAGTGCCTCGTCTTTCTCACCACGCTGCCAAGCCAGCCCGAAATCCATATCCATCTCTTCAGACAGCCGGTAGGAGCCGCTTATATCAAAGCCGTAGATCGTAGCATCGACATTTTCGAACCTGCGCATCATCTTGCTTGAATTGTAGTAAATGTAATTGTCCAGCATACTGTAGAACAACTTGGCTTTCAGCCGCAGACCATCCGACTGGTGTTCAACTCCAACATCCATCTCGGTATTGGTAGTTTGATCCAGGTCTGGATTGCCAATCAGCATGCCATTTGGACCCATCGCGGCACGGAAGTACAACTCGCGCGCATCGGGTACACGTGACGCCTTGCCCAAGCCTCCAAACAGTTTATGGGTTTCATCCATCTTGTAGGTAGCGAAGGCGAACAACCCCACGGAGCTGAAATCCGTTGCCGGAAGCGTACCGACATCGGGAGTGATATCCGTATCATCCAAACGTGCACCAAATTTCAATTTCCATGCGTCATAGTCCTGGTGCAGTTCAAGGAACAGAGCCTGATTGTCGGTATCCACATCCGGAATGCTCTTAAGCCCGGTAATACCGGCACTGGTACCGAAACCTTCGTAGGTGCCATCCCAGTTGCGCCGACTGAAATCCAGACCGATTTTCAATTCGCTGGTTTCCGACACCTTCATAGTATTGACTACCTTGGCGCCGGACATCCGTGTTGTCAGCTTGCTGATCCGTTCATTGACCGAATCCGCCCCGGATGACTTGCGGTAGAAGGTCGACATGGGGTGCTCGACCTGGGAGTCATAGATCTGCAGGTTCAACTCTTTCGACAGCTCCCCCAGATCACTGATGACATAATCCAGATTGACAATATCCGAGTCGTCATACAATGCATCCATCTTGCTGGAAGGGTACAGGACATCATCGGAACGGTTTCCGGTATAGCTCAGTTCAAGCGCCTGATTGTCAGCCAGGTCTGCATATAGCTTTGCCATGAAGGTGCTTTTCTCATAGGCATCCATATCACGATATTCCGGCTTGTAATTGGCCATGGTACCGGGGTTGTCCGCCTCGATTTGCTCATAGAAATCGCGCCCGTCTCCATCTTCGTATTGCGCCCCGGTTTCCCTCGAAAAACTCACAAGACCGCGCATGTTTTCACTGCCTCCACTCAGGGAGGCAGCAAATTTTTCATAACCGAAACTGCCGACATTGATACTGACATCGCCATGAAATTCCGGTTGCGGTTTCCTGGTGGTGATTTTCACGGCACCGCTGAGAGTGCCGAAATTCTCCACATCATAAGGCCCCTCGGTGACCTCGATTTCCTCGATGTTATTGGTCAGGATATGCGATGTTGGAGGGTCCATGCGGTTGGGGCATGCCCCATACACCTTGCTGTTATCGACGAGGATATTGATATTATCCTTCTTCTGACCACGCAGGATGATGTCATTGGC
>WGBK01000171.1 GCA_015494335.1 Gammaproteobacteria bacterium
TACATGGGCTGGGGCTTCGGCCTCGGCTGGATCTTCATGATCGCGATCTGGGTGCTCATCGGCTACCTGGTGTTTGCCATGCTGCGCTTCTTCGTCTCCCCGAAAGACGAGGACAGGCGCTCGTCGGGAGACAAGGCGCTGGAGATCCTCGATCAGCGATACGCCCGGGGCGAGATCAGTCATGACGAATACCTGCGCATGAAGCGTGACATCACGCATGGAGACGGATGATGAAGAAAAATCTGTTGAAACGGCACCTGCGCTTGCAACGCTCACTGAAACCCGATGAGGCCGAGCGAGTCCGCGAGCGGCTGGAACAGCTCGAGGCGCTGGAGGAATGTCGTATCGAAGCTGCGCATTTGCGACTACGTTATGATCCGCTGAAGGCCGATCTGGCCCATATTCTGCGGTTGCTCGAAGAACTGCAGGTTCCGCTGGACAATCACTGGCTGCAGAAATGTCTGCGTGCCTGGTACCAGTACCAGGATGAAGCGGTATGCGAGAACGCCGGCGCGCCGCCACCGGCCTGTTGCAATCGCCCGCCGCCAGTGGGTGGAAAGCATGGCTGAAGCTCCCCGTTTATCCCGTATTGTCGTTGGACGCTGGTTGATTGTTGCTGTCTTGTTCCTTGCAGCCTGGTGGATTCTGCAGCAGACAGCAATTCCGGCCTGGCTGGAACAACCACAGGAACTGGTCGATCAGTTGCAACGCAGTGGTTGGCTAGGACCGTTGCTGGTGGTGGGCCTGATGACACTGGCCGTTGTTTTCAATCCTCTGCCCAGCGCCCCGGTCGCACTCGCCGCCGGTGCACTCTATGGCCATGGCTGGGGTACCTTGTGGGTAGTTCTGGGCGCTTCTCTGGGCGCCGGTATTGCCTTTCTCATCGCACGCCATGTGGCTCGTGACTGGGTGGAGGCGAGGTTGCAGGGACACATGTTCTGGCAGAAGTGGAATGACCCGAACCGATTGATGGTCGCCGTTTTCGTTTCGCGCCTGTTGCCATTTCTGTCTTTCGATCTGGTCAGTTATGCCGCCGGCCTGACCCGGCTGGACCTGCCGCGCTTTCTGCTCGCAACCACTGCCGGGCTTGTGCCTACCAGCTTCCTGCTGGCCCATGCGGGAGGCGAGATGGCCTCTGGCGATTGGCGAGTTTTCCTGACCTGGAGCCTGGTCCTGGGGGCTTTGACCCTGTTGCCCTTGCTGCTCGGCTGGTGGCGGCATCAACATTCCCCTGCAATCAAGACCCTGGAGAATAATTCATGAAACGATGGTTGTTCCTGTTGATCCTGCCGCTGCTGGTGGCTGCCTGTGGCGGTGGGGAGAGCAAGCCGGCAGGAAATGCCCTGCACCTGCCTCCTCCGGGCTTCGTCGGTGATGGTGCCAAGGGTGCCGTGGTCTATCGGCAGAACTGCCAGAGTTGCCACGGGGCCGAAGCCTCGGGTACGGAGCGCGGGCCATCCCTGCTGCGCGGTATCTATGCGCCGAATCGCCATGCCAACCTGGCCTTCCACCTGGCGGTCAAGAACGGCGTGCGCGCCCATCATGACAGCAAAGGCGACATGCCGCCCCTGCAGGTTTCGCCGGAGGATGTCGAGCATGTGATCCAGTATGTGCGGGAGCTGCAGGTGAAGGCAGGGGTATTCCAGCCGTGATCGAGGTCTCGCTGATCGGACTCGCCACGGCTCTTGGAGCCGGGTTGATTTCCTTTCTTTCGCCCTGCGTGTTGCCGCTGGTTCCGGGTTATGTGTCCTACATTGGCGGTGTCACCGCTACCCGAGACAACGAGAGCCTGGGCCGGCGCGTCGGCGTGCTGTTGCTGAGTTTCGTCTTCGTCCTCGGCTTTTCCACCGTGTTCATCGCCTTTGGCGCCAGTGCCAGTTACATCGGCCGGTGGCTGGCGGCCTACCGCGCGGAAATGAACATCGTCGGCGGCGTGATCGTGATCCTGTTCGGGCTTTTCATTGCCGGGGTGTTCAAGCTGCGCCTGCTCGAACGGGAGCGCCGCTTCCACGGCGATCTTCCGGGAGGCAAAACTCTTTCGGCCTATCTGCTGGGTATGGCCTTTGCCTTCGGCTGGACGCCCTGCATCGGTCCCATCCTCGGCGCCATCCTGACCATCAACGCCACCAGTGCCAACCTGATCAGCGAGGGCACGACCCTGCTGGCCTTCTATTCCCTGGGCCTGGGCATACCCTTCATGCTCGCGGCGCTGTTCACCGAGCGTTTCCTGCGCCACATGCAGCGTATGAAGCGTCAGGGCCTGTGGCTGCAGCGGATTGCCGGAGCACTGATGGTGGTCATGGGCGTGGCGATGATCACCGGCTACCTGACCGATTTTTCCATTTGGATACTGAAAACCTTCCCCTGGCTCGGCAATCTGGGCTGAGGGGTCCACACAACAGAGGAGAGAAACCATGACCGGAATGAAACAACTGGCCGCATTTGCTGCGGTATCCGCCACCCTGCTGCTGGCCCTGCCGGTACAGGCCGCCGAACGCTGGTACGATCAGAAACAGGTGGCGCGGGGCGCGGACCTGTTTGCCCAGAACTGCGCTTCCTGCCATGGTGCGAAAGGCGAGGGCACGAAGAACTGGAAAACGCCGGATGCCAACGGCGTCTATCCGCCGCCGCCGATCAATGGTACCGGCCATGCCTGGCACCATGACCTGGCGTTGCTGCGAGGCACCGTGAAAAATGGTGGCAAGCCTGTCGGTGGGGTGATGCCTCCCTTCGGTGACAAGTTTTCCGACGAGGATGTGGATGCCGTGCTCGCCTATGTGCAGTCGCAATGGCCGGACCAGATCTACAAGACCTGGGCCAGCCGTGGTGAACCGAAGGCCGAGGCACCATCCCAGCCCCAGTCCCTGGTATCCAGCCTGCAGACCGGCAACCGCAAGGTGACCCGTCTGCTCGAACAGCGCCTTGGGCAGCCGGTGCCGCCGGCGGTGGAGACCCCGGTCGAAGGCATCTACCAGACCCGCCTGGGCGCCAATGTCGGTTACCTGACCGAGGATGGCCGCTATATCTTCATGGGCCAGTTGATCGACCTCAAAACCGGGGCCAATCTGACGGAGAATGCCAAGCGTGAGGCGGTGAGGGAACGCCTGGGTGCGATCCCGGATAGCGACAAGGTAATCTACCCGGCCAAGGGCGAGGAGAAGGCGGTATTGACCATCTTTACCGATACCACCTGCCCCTATTGCCGCAAGTTGCACAAGGAGGTACCGAAACTGAACGATGCCGGCATCAGCGTGAAGTACCTGCCCTATCCGCGAGGCGGAGCCTCTGGTCCCGGCTATACCTCCCTGAAGCAGGTCTGGTGCGCCAGGGATCGTCAGACGGCCATGAGTATTGCCAAGGAAAACATGAAAGGCGAGCTGCCAAGCCCGGACTGCGATGCTGCGGCGATGGTGGATCGAGGCTACCAGCTGGGCAACGAGGTGGGCGTGACCGGTACTCCGGCCCTGTTCAAGTCCAACGGCCAGAAGATCGAGGGTTATGTGCCCTACCAGACGTTGATTCCGATGGTTCTGGGCAATTCCTGAGGGAATGATCCGATCGGATAGGAGTATGATTGCATTTTTCGATAACCGGGAAACCCGAAATGAGTGAACCGATTCGCCTCTCCATCGCCGGCATGTCCTGTGCCGGCTGTGTGTCCGCCGTCGAGAATGCGCTCAAAGCCGTGCCCGGCGTCGAGGACGCCGTGGTCAACCTCGGCGAGCGCACTGCTACGGTGACCGGCAGCGCTTCGGCCGAGGATCTGATCGAGGCTATCAGGAAAGCCGGCTACAACGCCGCCGAACTGCGCGGCCTGGAAGACGAGCAGGAAAAGGAGAACCTCGAGTTGCAGGAATACCGCCGCCTGTGGTGGCGCGCCCTTGTGGCGGGTGGCATTGGCGTCGTGATGTTCCTCGGCGCGGCGCTGGATCTGTTCCCGTCGATCGAGGAGGCTCAGGGTTTCTGGATCTTCCTTAGCCTGGTGACACTGACGGTGCTGGTCACCGTTGGCGGTCATTTCTTTACCGGGGCCTGGGCCTCGCTGAAGGCCGGGCGCGGCAACATGGATACCCTGGTCGCTCTCGGCACCGGCTCGGCCTGGCTCTATTCCACCATCGTGGTGCTTTTCCCCGACAGCCTGCCGAGCCTGGCTCGCCACGCCTATTTCGATGCCGCGGTCATCATTATCGGCCTGGTCTCGCTGGGTTCGGCGCTGGAAACCAAGGCCCGTGGCAAGACCTCCGAGGCCATCAAGCATCTGATCGGTCTGCAGCCCAGTACTGCACGGGTGATCCGCAACGGCCAGGAGATGGATCTGCCGGTGGCCGAGATCGGTCTCGAGGAAACCATCCGCATCCGGCCCGGCGAGCGCATACCGGTCGATGGCGAGATCTTCGAAGGCAGCTCCCACGTCGATGAATCGATGCTCACCGGCGAACCCATGCCGGTGTCCAAGTCGGTGGGGGACACGGTATACAGCGGCACCCTCAATACCTCCGGCAGTTTCCTGATGAAGGCCACGCGCATCGGCAAGGATACGGCCCTGGCGCACATCATCGAGCTGGTGCGCCAGGCCCAGTCGAGCAAGCCGCAGATCGGCCGCCTGGTGGACAAGGTGGCGGCCGTGTTCGTGCCGATCGTGGTCGCCGTGGCGGTGATCAGCTTCATCGTCTGGTATATCCACGGTCCCGAGCCGAGCCTGGCCTACGCGGTGGTTTCCGCGATGACCGTACTGGTCATCGCCTGCCCCTGCGCACTGGGCCTGGCGACGCCGATCTCGATCATGGTGGGCGTCGGCCGCGCGGCCGAGATGGGGATCCTGATCCGCAACGGCGAGGCGCTGCAGAGCGCCAGCCAGCTCGACACGATCGTGGTCGACAAGACCGGCACCGTGACCGAAGGCAAGCCCCGCCTGACCACCCTGGAAGTGCAGGCAGACGAGGAGGAACAGGAAGCGCTGCGCCTGGCCGCCGCGCTGGAAACCGGCTCCGAGCATCCGCTGGCGCAAGCCATCCTGCAGGCGGCCCGGGACAAGGGCATCGAGCCGGGCAAGGTCGAGCAGTTCCAGGCTGTCTCCGGCTTCGGCGTCGAGGCCGATTTCGAGGGCAGCCGGCTGCGTCTCGGCAATGCCCGTTTCATGGAGCAGAACGGCGTGGATCTGGGTTCGGTTTCCGCCCGCGCCGAACAGCTTGCGGCCGCGGGTGAGACGCCGATCTTTCTTGCCCGTGATGATCGGCTGGTGGCCCTGCTGGGCATCTCCGATCCGCCTCGGGAAGACTCACGGGAAGCGATCCAGCGTCTGCACGAACTGGGACTTACGGTGGTCATGCTCACCGGCGACAATGCCTCCACCGCCCGTGCCATTGCCGATCGCGTCGGCATCGACGAAGTCATCGCCGAAGTGCTGCCCGAGGACAAGACGCGCAAGATCGAATCCCTGCAAGCCGAGGGGCACCAGGTGGCGATGGTCGGCGACGGCATCAACGATGCCCCGGCCCTGGCCCAGGCCAATGTCGGCATTGCCATCGGCAGTGGTGCGGATGTAGCCATCGAGTCGGCCGATATCGCATTGATGCGGCACTCGCTGCAGGGCGTGGCCGATGCCATTGCACTGTCGCGGGCGACCCTGCGCAACATCAAGCAGAACCTGTTCGGCGCCTTTGTCTACAATACGCTGGGCATCCCGATCGCGGCCGGTGTGCTGTATCCCTTCAACGGCATGCTGCTGAGCCCGATCATCGCCGCCGCGGCCATGAGCATGAGTTCGGTAACCGTGGTCACCAATGCGCTGCGATTGCGCAAGGTGAA
>WGBK01000172.1 GCA_015494335.1 Gammaproteobacteria bacterium
AGCCGGTCGAGTATGCCGGCCTCGGCCGCGTTGGCGGAGGCGATCAGCGCCGGATGCCCTTCACGGGCGCAGGCGATCAGGGCCGGAATCAGGCCGCTTACGGGGCGCAGTTCGCCGCCCAGGGCCAGCTCGGCGTAGAACTCGTATCCGGCCAGCCGCCCGAGGCGGATCTGGTCGCTGGCCTCGAGGATGCCCAGGGCAATGGCCAGGTCGTAGCGTCCGCCTTCCTTCGGCAGGTCGGCGGGGGCGAGATTGACGGTGATGCGCCGGGCCGGGAATTCGAAGCCCGAGTTGATGATCGCGCTGCGCACGCGGTCGCGGCTTTCGCGTACCGCCGCTTCGGGCAGGCCGACGATGGAGAAGGCCGGCAGGCCGTTGCTGATGTGGATTTCGACGCCGACGCGAGGGGCGGCCATCCCCTGGCGGGCGCGGGTGTGAAGCTGGGTCAGAGCC
The DNA here is from genome assembly GCA_015494335.1 of Gammaproteobacteria bacterium. Classification (GTDB taxonomy): domain Bacteria; phylum Pseudomonadota; class Gammaproteobacteria; genus S144-22. The sequence continues at coordinate 454 of WGBK01000172.1, forward strand.
ATGGTAGTCCGTTACGGCAAAGCGGGAACGGCCGAACCTTAGCACAGGGCGGCCCGGCTATTAACCCGACTCTAAGTGTTGCCGGGTTTAATAATCCTCAATTCGGTTCCTGTTCGTCCAGCAATTGTTGCAGGCGGGTTTCCAGCGCGTCCAGTTTCTGCCGGGTGCGCGCCAGCACCTTGGCCTGGATGTCGAATTCCTCGCGCGACACGAAGTCCATCTCCGCGAGCTGTTGCTGCAGCAGGGTCTTGAGTTTGGCATTGAAATCCTGCTTGACCTGTTTCAGGCCCGGCGGCAGCAGGTCTTCGATTTTTTCGGCAAGTTGGTTGAGCTGATTGACGGGCATTGAATGCTCCAAAATAGTGCGTATGTTTATCGGGCGCACCAAAAAGGTGCTGTGTTCTTGCCCGATATTGTGGCATTTTTTATCATGATCGTCCCCTGTGTCTTTAATTGGTTGATATAAAAGAATAAATTTCAAGTTGGCCCCTGCTTTGCATTGTGCTGTGGGCATTCATTCCGAATATCAACAGGAGGCATTATTCATGAAAATGGTCACCGCCATTATCAAACCCTTCAAGCTGGACGATGTCCGACAGGCCTTGTCGGATATCGGCGTGCAGGGTGTTACCGTAACCGAGGTCAAGGGCTTCGGTCGTCAGAAGGGCCATACCGAGCTGTATCGCGGCGCGGAATACGTGGTGGATTTCCTGCCCAAGGTGAAGATGGAGATTGCCATCGACGAGGCTCGCCTGGATCAGGTCCTCGAGGCCATCCAGAGCAGCGCCAACACCGGCAAGATCGGCGACGGCAAGATCTTCGTCAGCCCGATCGAGCAGGTCATCCGTATCCGTACCGGCGAGTCCGGTCCCGAAGCCCTGTAAGGAGGAAGAATCGTGGAAAATCAGATTTTTGAACTGCAGTACGCCATCGATACCTTCTATTTCCTGGTCATGGGCGCCCTGGTCATGTGGATGGCGGCCGGCTTCTCCATGCTCGAGGCGGGCCTGGTGCGTTCCAAGAACACCACCGAAATCCTGACCAAGAACGTCACCCTCTACGCAGTCGCCTGTACCATGTACATGATCGTGGGTTATTACCTGATGTACGGCGGCGGACTCTTCCTGACCGGCATCGAAGGTGGAGCTACACTGGTCGAGGACGCCCTCAAGGCCTCGGCCGAGAACGGTTTCGGTGGTGATTCCGTCTATTCGGCTGCCTCCGACTTCTTCTTCCAGGTCGTGTTCGTCGCTACCGCCATGTCCATCGTCTCCGGTGCCGTGGCCGAGCGCATGAAGCTGTGGGCCTTCCTGGCCTTCGCCGTGGTCATGACCGGTTTCATCTACCCGATGGAAGGCAACTGGACCTGGGGTGGTGGCAGCGTGTTCGGCCTGTTCAGCCTGGGTGATGTCGGCTTCTCCGACTTCGCCGGTTCCGGCATCGTGCACATGGCTGGCGCTGCAGCAGCCCTGGCGGGTGTACTGCTGCTCGGTCCGCGCAAGGGCAAGTACGGTGCCGATGGTCGCGTCAACGCGATTCCCGGCGCCAACCTGCCACTGGCCACACTGGGTACCTTCATCCTGTGGATGGGCTGGTTCGGTTTCAACGGTGGTTCGGTACTGAAGCTGGGCGACATCGCCAGCGCCAACTCCGTGGCCATGGTATTCCTGAACACCAATGCCGCGGCAGCCGGCGGTGCCCTGGCGGCCCTGGTGGTTGCCAAGATCCTGTTCGGCAAGGCGGACCTGACCATGGTGCTGAACGGCGCTCTGGCCGGCCTGGTGGCCATCACTGCCGAGCCGTCCACTCCGACAGCCCTGGCGGCTACCCTGATCGGCGCCGTGGGTGGCGTGATCGTCGTGTTCTCCATCCTGTTCTTCGACAAGCTGAAGATCGACGATCCGGTCGGTGCCATCTCCGTGCATGGTGCCGTGGGTCTGTGGGGGCTGCTGGCCGTACCGCTGACCAACGGCGATACCACCTTCACCGGACAGCTCATCGGCGCTGCGACCATCTTCACCTGGGTCTTCGTGACCAGTCTGATTGTCTGGGGCATCATCAAGATGGTGATGGGCCTGCGAGTCAGCGAGGAGGAGGAGTACGAAGGCGTGGATCTCGCCGAGTGTGGCATGGAAGCCTATCCGGAGTTCACCAAGTCGGCCTGACCGACCGGGTGTATTGCCGGCCTTCCGGGTCGGTCCGGAAAAGCCCCCGCCCCGTGGCGGGGGCTTTTTTGTGGGCCGGGCAGGAATATGGGCTGTCATCGCTATATTAGGGAAAGCTTATTCGCCGCTTTTTTGCTATGATGGCGGGCTTTACGAAAACGGGAAATCTTCCATGCGCATTCTGTCCACCGTCATCGGCTTTCTGCTGGCGCTGTTCATCGCCATCCTGGTGTTTGCCCCGGACCGCCTGCCGGCGGGCTATGGTTTTTCGCCGGCGCCGGTGGGGCTCAAGGTCGAGGACAATATCGCCGATCAGATCGTCGAAACCCTGTTCGGCGAGGATGCCAAGACCCTGGTGCTGACCAACCAGTCGGATCGGCCGCTGTACAACCTCGTGGCCACGCTGCGCGACCGTGATGGCAAGATCAAGAAGCAGGCCATCCGCTCGATATTGCCGGCCGCGGAGCAGTTGCGTCTGGGCTGGGCCGACGGCTGGAAGATCGAGCCCGGCGACCAGCTCGAGGTCAAGACCTCTCTGTACCAACCGGTGGAATGGGCGCTGTGAGTCAGCCGCTGACCTGCTACATCTACCGCAGCCCGCGCAAGGTGGATACCTATCTTTATCTGGCCCGGGAAGACGATTTCGATGCCGTGCCCGAGGCTCTGCTGCAGAGCTTCGGTACGCCGGAGTTCTGCTTCGATCTCGAATTGACGCCCGAGCGGCGGCTGGCCAAGGAAGATCCCGCGCTGGTCTGTCGCAACCTGATCGAGCAGGGTTATCACCTGCAGGTCCAGGACGACCTCAGCATCGAGCAGCAACTGGGACTGAAGAGCCTGAACTGAAAAAAACATCCCGGGCGGCTGTTTCCTCTATAATCGCCCGCCTTCTATCCCCCGCAAGCAAGACCGGAACCCTCTTATGATCGAAAAACTGCGCAATATTGCGATTATCGCCCATGTCGACCATGGCAAGACCACCCTCGTGGACAAGCTGCTGGAGCAATCCGGCACCTTCGACGAACGCGCCGAGCTGGGCGAACGCATGATGGACAGCAACGAGCTGGAGAAGGAGCGGGGCATCACCATTCTTTCGAAAAACACGGCGATCCGCTGGAACGACTACCGCATCAATATCGTCGATACCCCCGGACACGCCGATTTTGGCGGCGAGGTGGAGCGGGTGATGTCGATGGTGGACAGCGTGCTGCTGCTGGTGGACGCGGTCGAGGGGCCGATGCCGCAAACCCGATTCGTGACCCAGAAGGCCCTGGAGCAGGGGCTCAAGCCCATCGTGGTGGTCAACAAGATCGATCGTCCCGGCAGCCGACCGGACTGGGTTATCGACCAGACCTTCGACCTGTTCGATCGCCTCGGCGCCACCGACGAGCAGATGGATTTCGACGTGGTCTATGCCTCGGCCCTGCAGGGCTACGCGACACTGGACCCGGAAACGCCTTCCGACGACATGCAGCCGCTGTTCCAGACCATCGTCGACAAGGTGCCGCCGCCGGATGTCGATATCGACGGCCCCTTCCAGCTGCAGGTCAGCTCGCTGGATTACAACAGCTATGTCGGTCTGATCGGTATCGGTCGCATCAAGCGCGGCAGCGTGTCGCCGAACGATCCGGTGGTGGTGGTGACGCCGGAAGGCGAGACGCGCAAGGCCAAGATGCTGCAGATCCTCGGTTTTCACGGCCTGGAGCGGGTCGAGGTGGACAAGGCCGAGGCTGGCGACATCATCGCCTTCACCGGCATCCAGGGGCTCGGCATCTCCGACACCCTGTGCGATCCGAATCATGTGGAGGCGCTGCCGCCGCTGACCGTGGACGAGCCGACCGTGACCATGAACTTCCAGGTCAACACCTCGCCCTTTGCCGGACAGGACGGCAAGTTCGTGACCTCGCGCCAGATCTGGGAACGCCTGCAGAAGGAGCTCGAGCACAATGTCGCGCTGCGCGTCGAGCCGACCGACGACCCGGACCGCTTCAAGGTCTCAGGTCGCGGCGAGCTGCACCTGGCGATCCTGATCGAAACCATGCGACGCGAAGGCTTCGAGCTGGGCGTTTCGCGTCCCGAAGTCATCTTCAAGGAAGTCGACGGCGTGATGATGGAGCCCTATGAATCGGTGACCATCGATGTCGAGGAACAGCACCAGGGCACGATCATGGAAAAGTTCGGCAACCGCGGCGCCGAGCTGAAGGACATGGTGCCGGACGGCCAGGGCCGGGTGCGTCTCGATTTTCTGATCCCTGCCAAGGGCCTGATCGGCTTCCGTAACGAGTTCCTCACCTCGACCCAGGGCACCGGCCTGCTCTACAGCGTGTTCGACAGCTATGGCCCGGTGAAGAATGTCGAAACCGGCGCCCGCATCAACGGCGTGCTGATCTCCAACGGCACCGGCAAGGCTCTGGGCTATGCGCTGTTCAACCTGCAGGAGCGCGGCAAGTTGTTCATCGGCCATGGCGAGGAAGTCTACGAGGGCATGGTCATCGGCATCCACAGCCGTTCCAACGACCTTACCGTCAACCCGCTCAAGGCCAAGCAGCTGACCAATATCCGCGCCGCGGGCACCGACGAGAACCTGGTGCTGACCCCGCCCATCCGCATGACCCTGGAGCAGGCGCTGGAGTTCATCGACGACGATGAACTGGTGGAAGTCACGCCGCAGCACATCCGCATCCGCAAGAAGCACCTCAGCGAAAGCGAACGCAAGCGCGCCTCGCGCAGCAAGTGATCCGGGCTTCCCGGTAGAGCCCCGCTTCGGCGGGGCTCTATCGGGAAGCCCGGATCACTTGCTGCGCGAGGCGCGCTTACGTTCGCTTTCGCTGAGGTGCTTCTTGCGGATGCGGATGTGCTGCGGCGTGACTTCCACCAGTTCATCGTCGTCGATGAACTCCAGCGCCTGCTCCAGGGTCATGCGGATCGGCGGGGTCAGCACCAGGTTCTCGTCGGTGCCCGCGGCGCGGATATTGGTCAGCTGCTTGGCCTTGAGCGGGTTGACGGTAAGGTCGTTGGAACGGCTGTGGATGCCGATGACCATGCCCTCGTAGACTTC
>WGBK01000173.1 GCA_015494335.1 Gammaproteobacteria bacterium
CCCTGATCGCGCCGATGGAGAACACCCGACGGCCATCGGCATTCATCTTCTGATCCTCCACCGGAGACAAGACAGTGTCATCCCAGCCCCTACTACCGCTGTGCCATGCCGATGACAGCCAACTGCTGATCATCGATCTTCAGGAAAAACTGGTCGCGGCGATGCCGGATGACTGTCTCGAAAACCTGACCAGGAATACCGAAAAACTGGTCAAATCCGCCTGTACGCTGGGCATCCCGGTGATGCTGACCGAGCAATACCCGGTCGGCCTCGGCGCCACGCTGGAAAACGTCGTCGGCTGCCTGCCGGGTGATGCCGGTTGCTGCGAGAAAACCACCTTCTCCTGCTGCGAAGCGGACAGCTTCGAGACCCAGCTGTACCCGGCGGAACAACGCAAGCAGGTCATCCTCGCCGGTGTGGAGGCACATATCTGCGTATTGCAGACCGCCGCCGGCCTGCAACGCTGGGGATTCGACCTGTACGTCGTCGAAGACGCGATCTGCTCACGCGATCCACGCCATAAGCTCAACGCGTTGCGCCGCATGGAGCAGCATGGCGTACAGGTCACGAACACGGAATCGGTGGTCTTCGAGTGGCTGGGCGACTCGCGCCACCCGGAATTCCGCACGCTGACCAAGCTCTTCCGCTGAGCCTCGTCCCGCCGACTCCGGATCGGTTTCCATGGCATCATAAGCCATGAGGCCAGCGTGCCGACGCGCGCGGACAACAAGAGGAGGAGGCCTGCTTGGATATCGTCTGGTTGGCGCTGGCGTTCGCCTGCGGCTGGATCGCCCAACAACTCACCCTGCCACCACTGGTCGGCTTTCTCGCCGCCGGTTTCGGCCTGCGCGCGCTGGGCGCGGATGGTGGCGAACTGCTGCAACAGATCGCCGATCTGGGCATCACCCTGCTGCTGTTCACCATCGGTCTGAAGCTGAACCTGCGCTCCCTGCTGCGCCCGGAGATCTGGGCCGGCACCTCGCTGCACATGGCGATCACGATCGTCGTCTCGGTTGCCGTCCTGTGGTTGCTCGGCCTGTCCGGACTCGCGCCGATAGCCGGCCTGCCTGTCACCACGCTGGCGCTGATCGCCTTCGCGCTGAGCTTCTCCAGCACGGTATTCGCCATCAAGGCACTGGAATCGCGTGGTGAGTTGAGCTCCCGCCACGGTCGCGTGGCGATCGGTATCCTGATCATGCAGGACATCATCGCGGTGGTGTTTCTCGCCGCCTCTTCCGGCAAGCTGCCATCCGCCTGGGCCTTCCTGCTGCTGCTCCTGCCGCTGCTGAAGCCTTTTGTGATGCTGATCATGCACAAGACCGGCCATGACGAGCTGTTGCTGCTGTTCGGGCTGGTCGCCGCCATCGCCGGCGCCGATCTGTTCGAGCTGGTCGGCATGAAGGCGGACCTCGGCGCGCTGGCGTTCGGTGTGCTGCTCGGCGGCCACCGCAAGTCCAGCGAGTTGGCAAAGATCATGCTGCATTTCAAGAACCTGTTCCTGATCGGCTTCTTCCTGACCATCGGCCTGTCCGGTCTGCCGGGGCCGCGAGAGTTTGGCATCGCGCTGCTGCTGACGCTGATCATGCCGTTCAAGTTTCTGCTGTTCTTCACCATCCTGACACGCTTTCATCTACGCGCCAGAACCGCGATGCTGACCGCGCTGAACCTGTCCAACTACAGCGAGTTCGGCCTGATCGTCGCGGCCATCGGCGTGACAAACGCCTGGCTGAGCAACGAGTGGCTGGTCATCATCGCGCTGGCGCTGTCGTTCAGCTTCATCCAAGCCTCGATCTTCTCATCGATGGAACACCGCCTGTACGCGCGCTTCGAACACCTGCTGCTACCCTTCGAATCGGATACCCGACTGGCCGAGGACGAGATCGTCACCCCGGGCGACGCCGAAGTGCTGATCTTCGGCCTCGGTCGCACCGGCGGCAACGCCTATCGGGCGATGCGCGAAGACTACGGTGATCGCGTATGCGGCGTCGACTACGACCAGACCCGCGTCGATGCCTACAAGAAGCTCGGCTGGCGGGTGATTCGCGGTGATGCGACGGATGCCGACTTCTGGCGGGCCATCGACCACCAGCAGATCCGCATGGTGATGCTGGCTTTGCCCAGCTTCAACGAGAACCTGGCTGCCGTCAAAGAACTGCGATCCGCCGGCTACCCCGGATTCATCGCCGCGACGGCGCACTTCGACGACGAACGGGCGCGCCTGGAAAGCGCCGGCGCGGACGCCGCGTTCAATATCTTCGCCGAAGCCGGCGCGGGATTCGCCGCGCACGCCCGATCGAGTTACGAGTCGCCGCGGCGGACTTGATTATTTCCCTGAAAAGTTTACCCTTGAAATATGTCTTCTTCGCCAGAACCGGAACTGCACAAGTGCCGGGAGATCGCCTTCTGTACATTGCACCCGGACAAGAACCAGGCCCGGACAGCAATGCAACTGCTGGAAGGACTCTCCGATCGGCTGGAGGTGCGCTATCTGTCGCCCTCGGTGATACAGGTGGAATACAGCATCCTGGATACCTGCCTCGAACACATCGAGGCGTACCTCGTTGATGCCGGCCTGCATCTGGACAACCGCCTGATCTGTCGCCTGAAGCGCTCGCTGTACCACTATTCCGAAGAGACCCAGCGCGCCGTTCACGGCTGCCCCAAGGGCGCCTCGAACTGCACCGACATGATCTTCGTCAACCAGTACCGCCGCCGCGACCATGGCTGCCGGGACAATCGTCCCAGTCACTGGCGCAATTACCGCTGATTCCATCCCATCCATGAACGACGAGGAACTGCTGCGCTACAGCAGACAGATCCTGCTGCCCCGCATCGGTGTCGAGGGCCAGCAGATGCTGGCCGACGCGCATGTGCTGATCGTCGGCGCCGGCGGACTGGGCTCGCCGCTGGCGATGTATCTCGCCGCCGCCGGTATCGGCCGATTGAGCATCGCCGATCACGACCAGGTCGAACTGAGCAATCTGCAACGTCAGATCCTGCATTCGACGGCGGACATCGGCCGCGCCAAGACCGCATCCGCCGCCGACCGCCTCGCCGCGATCAACCCCCATTGCCGGGTCACACCCATCGAGCGGGCAGCCGATGCCGCGATGCTGGAAAGCGAACTGCGAGATGTGGACCTGGTGTGCGATGCAAGCGACAACTTTGAGACGCGTTTCGCCATCAACGCAGCCTGCAAGGCGCGCGCGATTCCATTGGTCTCTGGCGCCGCGATCCGCTGGGAGGGGCAGATCAGCATCTTTACCGGCAAGGCCGATGCGCCATGCTACCAATGCCTGTATCCAGCCGACGGCCACGAGGACGGGAACTGCACCAGCAATGGCGTGATCGCCCCATTGGTCGGCATCATCGGCGCGATGCAGGCGCTCGAAGCCATCAAACTGATCCGAGCCGTCGGCACCAGCCTGGAGGGACGCCTGCTGTTGTTCGACGCCATGACCAGTCAATGGCGTGAACTCCGCTTCAGCCAGGATCCCGAGTGCCCGATCTGTCATCCCAGCGCAACAAGAAGCACCTCATGAAACTGACCCCGGAACAACACCAATACCTGGACAAGCTGCGTGAAGACATCCGTTTCAGCGCCCACTTGCGCGCACACCACTACCAGTTCCGCAGCACCTGGGGACTGTTCTCCCCGAAGGGGATAGACGAAGGCAGCCAACTGCTGTTGGACCATCTGGAGATTCGCCGCGACGAACGCGCGGTCGACCTGGGATGCGGATACGGCCCGCTGGGACTGGTCATCGCGCGCGAAGCGCCAGAGGGCTACTGCGCACTGGTGGACAAGGACTTCGTCGCGGTGGAGTACAGCCGCATCAACGCCGAACTGAACGGCATCCCGAACACCGAGATCTTTCTCAGCAACGGCTTCAGCCATGTCGACCAGCGACCCTTGAGCCTGGTCGTATCCAACCTGCCGGCAAAAACCGGCAAGGAACTCTATTATCTGTATTTCTACGACGCCCTGAGCCGCCTGGAACCCGGAGGTCGCTTCTATGTCGTGGTGATCAACGGGCTACGCAAATTCATCGCGCGCGCGTTCACCGAGGTTTTCGGCAACCATAAAAAGCTGAAACAGGGAAAAACCTATACGGTCGCCGTTGCGCGCATCGAGAAAGACACACCCTGACGAAACCGGGAAAAAGGGCTTCCCCGGCACGCCACGCGAGGGTAACCGTTCACAGCCCTAGCATCCCGAACGGAAATCTGGTAAATCTATAAGCACCTGACTTAACCCGTGTTCTTGAAGTTGAATCTGGAAAAACCACCCAAGCCGAAATCCCTCGAAGCCGCTCATCACCTGATCGAGGAGCAGTGGCGCCACATCAAAGCGCTGCAAGCCCAGATCGAAGCGCTTGAAGCCTCGGTCGAAGCCCTCAAGTCCCGATCCGGTTGCAGCTCACGCAACAGCTCCCAACCACCCTCCATGGATTCACCCGCGCAGCGGCATCAACGGCGGCGCAAGCCGGCCTCTGGGAGAAAACGGGGCGCACAGCCCGGTCACAAGAAACACGAACGCGCCCGGGTGCCGGAAGAGCGGGTGGATCGGTTTCATCGCTATTACCCCGACGGGCAATGCGCCTGCGGTGGCTCGGTCGTGCCCGAAAGTGCACCCTACGCCCGGCACCAACTCTTCGATCTACCGGTCGTGCGTCATACCGTGACGGAATACCAAAGCTACGCCAGAACCTGCGGTGCTTGCGGCAAACAACACAAAGCCCGCCTTCCGCATGGGGTACCCACCGGCCAGATGGGGCCGGGGCTGATCAGCCAGATCCTGCTGCTGAGCGGACAGTTTCATCTGTCGATTCGCCAGATACAGCAATTTCTCAAGACACACTGGCAGCTCGACTTCAGCATCGGCGCCATCAGTCAGGCACAGGGCAAGGCCAACCCTTGGCTGGGTCCCGTCTATCGCCAGATTGGCGAGCAGGTGCGCAAGGCGCCACTCGCGCATGCCGATGAAACCCGCCACATCCGAGGCACCAATCAACGCTGGCTCTGGGCGTTGGTCACCGAGACCCTGTGTTATTTCATGGTGCATTACGCTCGGGGCAAAGCGGCGGCTTCCGCGCTGCTGGGCGACTTCCACGGTTATCTGGTCACCGATCACTACGCGGCCTACAATGATGTGCCCCGAGACAAACGGCAACTCTGTTGGGCACACCTGATACGTCACTTTCTCCGCATCAGTGAGCGCAAGGGCCAAGCGGGCCAGACGGGAAAGCGCTTACTGCTGATCGCGCACAGCGTGTTTCGCACGCACCACCGCCATGCGGATCAACCCGATGCACATGCCCGCTATCAACGCCGCATGCAGCGATTGCGAAAAAGCTTCCAGGCCACGTTACAAGCGGGCAGCGAACTCAAGGGGGCAAAACGCACCGCGAATCAATGCCGCCACCTGCTCAAGGACGAGCCACTGTGCTGGACGTTTCTCCAGCACCCGGCTATTCCACTGACCAACAACCTGGCGGAGCGGGCCATTCG
>WGBK01000174.1 GCA_015494335.1 Gammaproteobacteria bacterium
CCCCTGATGCCCGGCCCCGGTTTCGTGGAAGAAATGCGCATCCTGGGCCGGCTGCGCACCTTCCTCACCTGGTCCTGCATCAACACCGCGCCGGTGATCGCCGAATGGAAAGGCACGGGCACGCCCCTGCTAATGCTGCTCGGCCGGCGCGGCCAGATCATGCACATCGATCCCTTCGACAACAAGAAGGGCAACTTCAACGTCGCCGTGGCGGCGGCCAGCGGCGCCGGCAAGAGCTTCTTCACCCAGGAGATGGTCACCAGCCTGCTCGGAACCGGCGGCCGGGTCTGGGTCATCGACTCGGGGCGCAGCTACGAGCGGCTCTGCCACCTGGTGGGCGGCACCTACCTCGAGTTCTCGGAAGGCACGCGCATCAATCTCAACCCCTTCACCGGCATCCGTGACATCGCGGAAGAGACGCCCATGCTCAAGGCGGTGCTGGCGCAGATGGCCGCCCCGAAAGACGGGCTCAACAGCCTGCAAATGGCCTTTCTCGAAGAGGCGATCAAGGCGACCTGGGACGCGCACGGCAACCAGGCCACCATCTCCCAGGTGGCCGACTGCCTGCTCGGGAACGAAGAGGAAAGCGCCCGGCGCGTCGGGCGCATGCTCTATCCTTACACCCGCAACGGCAGCTACGGCCGCTACTTCGAGGGGGCCTCCAACATCGACCTGGACAACCCCTTCGTGGTGCTGGAGCTGGGCGAACTGGACGCCCGACCGGATTTGCAGACCGTGGTGCTCCTGCTGCTGATGATGCGCATCACCGAGGCCATGTATCTCGGTGACCGCAACCAGCGCAAGCTGTGCATCATCGACGAGGCGTGGCGGCTGATGGGACAGGGCAACGCCGGCCAGTTCATCGAGCAGGGCTACCGCACGGCACGCAAGTTCGGCGGGGCGTTCATGACCATTACCCAGGGCATCGACGACTACTTCAAGTCCGGCACCTCCAAGGCCGCGCTGGACAACGCCGACTGGGTGTTCCTGCTCCGCCAGAAGCCCGAATCCATCAAGGCCGCCGAGAACAGCGACCGCATCATGATGGACGAGGCCCTGCGCCGCCTGCTGACCAGCGTGGACACCCAGCAAGGCAAGTACTCGGAGATCGCCGTCATGGGTCCCGGCGGCACCACCGTCGGCCGCCTGGTGGTGGACCCCTTCGCCGAAAAACTCTACTCCACCCGCGCCGAAGAGTACGCCGCCATCAAGGCGATGCAACGCCAGGGCATGAGCCTGGTCGCAGCAATCGAGCGACTGGTGGAAACCGGAGGGAGCCGCTGATGCCGCGCTGGACATACAGCCTGCTGTTCGGACTTGCGGGTGGACTGGTCGCTCTGCTGGTGGAACGCATCGTCTTTCCACCGCTGACCGTCGCCCACGTGGACCTGGCCGGACTGGTTAACGACCACGTCCGCCGTCCCGAGCTGATGAATCTCCCCGAAGCGGAACGCTCGATGGATGCAGCCCGTTTCGCCGCCCGCCTGGAAAAGGAGACGGCGAAGCTGGCCCGGGAATACCGTGTCGTCATTCTTGCTGCTCCAGCCGTCGTCTCCGGCGCGCCCGACCTTACATCGGTTCTGCGCAAACGCATCGAGGAACACACGCCATGACGACACAGACCCTGGCGCTCGAATCCATGGACCCTCACTCGAAGATCCATCGCTTCGCCCGGTGGATGGGCCTCACCCTCGGCATCATCATATCGATCTGGCTTATCTCCCTGATGCTCTCGCCTTGGTACCGACTCGGCATCAACGGCACCGACAGCCTGCCGGGCGTGCTGTACCTGGTGCTCAAAACTGAGGCCGCGAAAACCCGCGGTGATCTGGTCGCGTTCTACCCGCCGGAGAACCGCTTCTACCCGAAGGGAATGTTCTTCATCAAGAAGGCAATGGGCATGCCCGGCGATAAAGTCACCCGCAAGGGACGGGATTTCTACATCAACGACGAATACATCGCCACCGCCAAAACCCGGTCACGGTCCGGTAAGCTCTTGCGGCCCGGAGCGGCCGGAGTGATTCCAAACGGATATTATTTCGTCTGGACGCCCCATCCTGACAGTTACGACTCCCGCTATGAAGACATCGGCTGGATTCCCGAAGATCGCGTTATCGGTCGCGCTGTTCGCCTGTTCTAGCATCCTGCTTGGAGAGGACCTTGGCGTTGTAGGCCCCGTCTACCCCATCGCCGAGCAGGACATGCTTGTGACAATCGAGCAGCGCCTCAAAGCACTGGAGGAAAGCGGCGAGCTGGCACGTATCGAAGAAGACGCCAAGGCCCGGTACAGAGCCTATGTGGAACGCCCGAAAGGCGTACACCTCCCACGCGCAAAGAAAGACCGGACCTACTATGTGGACCCCAGCCTCACTGTTCCCTATGACATCAGGGACCACGAGGGCCGCATCATTCACCCGGCAGGAACCACTGTGAATCCACTAGATTACATTACACTATCGAAGCAACTCCTGTTCTTCGACGGCGACGACACAATCCAAGCTGAATGGGCACGATCGGTGATTGACAGCGATCCGCTACGAGTGAAACCAATTTTGACCAATGGATCGGTATTAGCACTCATGAAGAAGTGGCAATTGCGCCTGTTCTTCGATCAGCGCGGAAAGTTGACGGAACGATTTCGTATTCAGCGGGTGCCGGCTATAGTGAGCCAAGATGGGAAGCGGTTGAGAGTAGTGGAACATAATCTCGACAATCCTGAATGACCACGTTATTTTCCGAGGCACAATTTTTCGCTGCCTCAGATTGGCCCGAAGCGGACGCTCGGAGATTAGCCGGAACTAACCCAGTTCGGTCAGTGCGGTCTTTGGGTGGCGGTAAATGCCTTCGTGTCATGCTGTCGCCCGCTCTCAATAGCGAAGCCTCTTCGTGATCTTCGCTTCGGAATCCTGCCACGCGGCTTCGCGCTCGTAGGATGCGGCGATGTCCTCAAGGAGTCCCCCGACATAGGGATAGTCGAAGTGCAAGCGCTCAGCCCAGGCGCGGTATTTCGCGGCGAGCTCGCGCTCTTGTTCGCCCCCTTCGCTCCGCCAGTGAACGCCGCGAGAGTTACGAACACCGATACAGAATCCCCTGCCGACTTCCGGGGATGCTATCCCTTCCATAGCCTCGCAGACCGCTTCGCAGGGCCACATGCCGTTCTCGCCCTCAGGCGCCTTGGCGAGCAGTTGACCAAGGCAGTGATCACCAATGTCCGCGCGGGCGTACTCGCGGCACAGGTGCCGAACCTGGGTGAGCCATGCAACGAGTGCCGCCGCGTCTATCTGACCGTTTTCGTCCGTGCCGGGAATCTTCTTTATCTGGTCGAGAAGGCGATAGGCTGCCGAAGCGACTGCCGCGCGCTGCTCGGGATTCTCGATCCGCCATTCCGGCGGATCCTCTCCTCCGTCACTCCGCTTGTAGGCGAGTGCCACCGCCTGGACGAATACCTCCGGCGATTGCGCGATCTGGCTTTCGAGATTCGGAATTCCGTGCTCGCTGTGATCGAGGGCATCGATGAAGAGGAACTCGAGCTGGGCCATTTCATCACGGGTGACGCCCGCGCGGCCATCAAGCGAATCCAGTGCCTCGGAAATGTAATAGCGGTCGAGCTTGAACTGGCCTGCCGGTTCGGCATTGACCGTTGCGACGTCGCGCAGCAGCCGCTTGAGGCGTGACGTCTCAATGTCCTTGAAATCCATGTGGACGGCGTGGAAAGCCGCGCGGGGCCTCTGGGCCTCCAAAAGGCGATCGATCATTTCGGTAAGCTCGGCGGGCGTGTGCCGGCCCCAGGACGGGACCACGTCCTTCCAGTACCCGGCGCGGATGTCCTCACTATAACCGTCCAGAAGACGCCAAGTGGATGCCTTGAAAGGCGCGCATACAAATAGTCGCTTACGTTCTTCGGCAGGTAGCTCTTCAGCTACAGCCTGCAATACCCCGGCGCGCGTCTCGTCCCCGATCGCCAAAAGGAAGCCTTGCAGGCACCACTCTGCCTTGCTCTGGAGTCCTCCGTCAAGGGAAAGGCAGCGCCGAATGAAATCGGCCCGCGAGCTAACGTCGGTAACACAAGATGCCGCGTAATGGCCGACGATGCCGGAGGCACCGCTGGCGGTAAGCAACTCCTTAACACCCTCGAAACCGCGCTCGGTCCATATCTCAGTCATCGCTTCGCGGCGCAGCCTGTCGATACGCTCGTAGCGCTTCTTATAATCGAAATCCTCCTCTTCGATCTCATCAGCCGATTCCTGCACCCACTGACTCGCAAACAGCCAACCGTGCCGGATGACCGGATCGTCGGGCCGAAGGCTGTCATAGGCTTCGCGGGCACGGTCGCGGGTTGCGTCCCCAAGCTTCCGTCGGCGGCCACGCCGAGTGAACGCGAACCGCCGGATGCGCTCGCGCAACGTGGCCTTGGCGGCTTCGCCGGCTTCCCGGGACCATTCATCGATCAGGTCCCAGACCTTGGACTGGTCTTCCTCGGGCATACCCTGGAGAGATTCGACCAGATCGCCAAGGGTCTTCTCGTCGTGGGACGGCCAAGCGATCAGGAAATCCAGGGCCTTTCGCGTGAAGTCGTATATCTCCTTGTCCGCGACGACCTGCCCAGCCCCGGAGGCGTCGCTGCGCCAGCGGGGCCTGTAGCTGTAATGGCCGATCCGGGAGCCCGGCTTGATCTGCGCGATGCAAATCTCCCAGCCGACATCCGGGAAACGCCTAATAAGTGTCTCCAGCGCCTTGACTCTCTGATCTACCGAGGCCGCCGTCTGCGGCATCCATGATCTGAAGATGGCCTGAAGGCTGGCGTCTGGTTTATTCGCCCAGTTGTCGTCGATTTTCGGTCGGGAGAGCTGGGCTAGGATCGCCGATACGCGCGGGAGGTTTTGCGGTTTCCAGGCAAGGCACTCCAGCGCCCAGAGAAGGCCCGTCCTCGACGGCGATGCCCAGAACGAGCCGCTGTCGACAGGCTTGAGAAGACCGAAGACAACGGGATCGTTGCATCGCAGGTCCTCTTCGATGATCTTCAGGAATTCATCGGGTGCGGCTTCTGCATAGCGTGGCAGATTGCGGTCGTGGGAGAGCAGCTTTTCTAGTGTCAGCGGTGTTAGAAGTTTGCGGATTAGAACTGTGACCCGGCCTTCGACGTCGATGCCGAGACGGCTCTGGAACAGGTTGTTGCCGTGGACCGACAGGATGACGAGTGTCTCACAGATACCCTCGCGCAACGCGCCGGAGTGATCGCGTTTCTTGCCATACAGGGCCGCGGCCCACCTGTCCTCTTCCGGCAATTCGAGCGCCGGGTCGGACTCGGAAAGGACGTACTCTGCGGCCTCGAAGAACCGGTCGAGGTCCGCCGGCGTGATCATCCGCGCAATCGCAAACAAGGCGTCAATCTTCGATGCGACACCCCGGTAACGTCCGGCAGACCACACAGGGCTGTCATCGAACCGAAGTAGGCGCGCGACGTCGTCTTCGATTGTCTCGTACTTTCGATCCGCCACGTAGGAGACGATCTCGCGATCAGCCTCCGGTTCGGCATGCCAAGCGCCGATCAGGGCCATCGGCACGAGAGTCTTTGCCGTGTCGTCATCGCCGGCCCATGCCGGCGTCCTGATCGCGGCATTCTGCGAGAGGCGGCGGCGCAGGATCGTCGGCGAACGACCCGACTCCCTTGCAAGCCGATCGACGTCGCCATCGTCGATTCCCATGGCGGTGAGCGCCTTCTCGAAGGCGCCATAGCTGAGCAGGTCAAGCGCAATGTCGGCTTTTGTATCGACGGCGTTGCGAGGGCGGATCACGATGCAATGAAGCCGGCGATGGGCGTAGGCGAGTTCGCGCTCGGCGTCTTCAGAATGGACAATCGGGATGAAAGGCACTGAGGATGCAACGAGCGTCCTGATAGTCGCAGGACATGTGAAGACTGCGGAGAGGTCTTTGAATTGGCGGAGTCCTTCGTCATCAAACAGGCAGGCGAGAAAAGCGAGCGCCTCGTCCCGCGAGTCGGCAGCGACGACGAAGGGCCTGTCGCTCGGCTTGTCAAGCCACCCCTTGAACGTGTCCCGGTACGCGGTGATCGAAGGTGCGAAAATTTCGGGCGTTAGATGGGGCTCGCTGGCGTTCGCCCAGCGATGCCACGCCTGCTCCAGCGTCTCATAGCCGCTGATCGGCAGGGCGAGTTGTTCGGCAAGCCAGATCTGTGCCGGCACCGACTGCTCCAGCCACTGCTCAAGATCACTCGCATCGAAAGCCCTGACAGCCTTCCAGTCGCCGGCCTCGTTCTTTTTTTTCTCCCAAGCAGTCTTGCCGGGCCAGTTGCGAGGTGTCACGAAGACGAAGGTGCTGTTTGCCCGCTCAGCGGGATCAACCGAGGTGAGCCGCGCGGTGTAATCCCTGTTCGCTTTGACATCCGGCTTCTGGTCGGTGCCGAACTCCCAATAGGATCTCCCCTCGGGAACCCAGGGTGTGGCGGCGCCCGCTTCGACGAAACCATCGGAGCCCTTGCGCTGCGCGTTGTCGTAGCCGGGGAAGTCGACCTGGCGGAGGTCATTGCCGGTCGAGTGCACCAGCTTCCGCAGAAGGACGGGAAGATGGGTGCGGGCATCGATCTGGCTGTCGGCCCAGTCCTCTATCTGCCTTGCCTTGATAGCCAGGAAATTCGGGACGAAGGCGCGAACCGCGACCTCCTTTTCTTCCGCGCGCCGCACCTGCCGGTCGTAGGCGGCTTGCATATCGAGCAGCCGCTTCCGGTCAGCTCCGAACGCCTTTTCCAGCCTGATCGCCATTTCGGGGGACAGGGCGGATTTCCCGTTTAGGAAATTGGACAGGGCTGGCCTGCCGATGCCGAGCCGCTTTGCCGCGTCTTTCACGGACATCCCAACAGGGATGATACTCTCGCGGACGTAGGCGCCGGGATGAGTGGGTATTTTGTGCGAGGTCGTCATTGCCCCTGCCCTCCAGCCAAAGAGTGTATCGTGTAGCGCTATACGATACACATAGCTGCAGAACGAATCAAGCCCCCCCAGCAGCGATCAGGGAGCAGCAATGTTGGGATTCGAGAACCTCGGAATGTCCACTCTTGGCCGGTTCGAGTCATTCAGTTCCCATCCCTGCAACATACCCCAAAACCTTTTCGCCCATGAAATAACGTTTACGCTTCCTCCTCCCCTCAGGTAGGTGAACGATGGGCGCCATGAAGCGCCCATCGATCCATCACGCTCTGCCGGTTACATACCTGATCGTGCTACTGCTGTGTCTGACATCCACCCAGGCACAGGCCGAGCAGCCCTGCTACGGCCGTTTCCCCAACCCCTTCACCGACGTGTGCTGGAAATGTGTGTTCCCGATCAGCATCGGGCCGCTCAGAATCGACATGGGGATGGAGGATTCCGGGGACAGCGTGCCGCTGATCTGCACCTGCCCCGCGCCGCCACCGGTATTCGTCCGCATCGGCTTCGGGGCGGGATTCTGGGAGCCGGCCCGGGTGGCAGAGGTGGTGCGCACGCCGTTCTGCTCCCCCCTGCTGGGTGGCGTCACCCTGGGCTCATTGGCCGCACCGTCGGGCACCAACATCAAGACCAGCGACAACCGGGACGCTTTCTATCACGTCCACTGGTACATCTACCCCCTGCTGGCGTGGATGAACTTGCTGACGGACCTGGCGTGTGTGACGCCGGAGTCCTTCGATATCCTGTATATCACGGAGCTCGACCCCCTCTGGGATGATGACGAACTCGCCTTCCTGATCAATCCCGAGGCGGCCTTGTTCGCCAATCCCATTGCTCAAGCCGCCTGCGCCGCCGATTGTGCCGCGGCCACCCTGGGCTTTCCGCTCGATCCGCTGTTCTGGTGCGCCGGCTGCCAGGGATCCATGTACCCCATCGACGGCAACGTGAAACATCACGAAGGCGGCGTGGACAGCTCGCTGCTGCTGGTGCAACGCATGGCGGCCAAGCTGCACCGGCAGCTCATCGCTCGGGATACGTCCAGTCGCGGCGCCATGTGCCTACCCCTGCCGCTGCCCATTTTGCGCAAGTCCCAGTACAAGACGCAGATGCTCTACCCCGTCCCCTTCACGCTCAATGCGCAGCCTTTCGGCAGGGTCACCATCCCCTGGGGCGCCGGGCGTGAGTATCCGGTGCGCGGCGAAGACTGGGCCTATCTGATCTGGAGGAAGAAA
>WGBK01000175.1 GCA_015494335.1 Gammaproteobacteria bacterium
ACGCGGGGCATTCAGGTAACATAGCCTCTTTTCCAATCGAGCATTCCCCACTCCTCATGAGCAGCGACCCCGAAGGCAGCACAGCGGCCCCAAACTTCATCCGCGACATCATCGACCGCGACCTCAAGGCCGGCAAGTACGAACGGATCATAACGCGCTTTCCGCCCGAGCCCAACGGCTATCTCCACATCGGTCACGCCAAGTCGATCTGCCTCAATTTCGGCATCGCCGAGGACTACAACGGTTACTGCAACCTGCGTTTCGACGATACCAACCCGGAAAAGGAAGACCAGGAATACATCGACGCAATCCGCGAGGATGTGCGCTGGCTCGGCTACCAGTGGCACAGCAACCCCTCCGCCTCCGACTATTTCGACCAGCTCTACGACTATGCGGTACAACTCATCCGCAAGGGGCTGGCCTTTGTCGACACCCAATCCCCGGAACAGATCCGCGAACAGCGCGGCACGCTCACCGAGCCCGGCCGCAACAGCCCCTACCGTGATCGCAGCATCGAGGAGAATCTGGATCTGTTCGAACGCATGAAAGCCGGAGAATTCGCCGACGGCGAACATTGTCTGCGCGCGCGCATCGACATGGCCTCGCCCAATATCAACCTGCGTGACCCGGTAATCTATCGCATACGTCATGCCACCCATCACGCCACCGGCGACAAGTGGTGCATCTATCCGATGTACGATTTCACCCATTGTCTTTCCGACGCCATCGAGGGGATCACTCATTCCCTCTGCACCCTGGAGTTCGAGGATCACCGGCCGCTCTACGACTGGTTCCTCGATCAGCTCGAGACCCCCTGCCATCCGCAGCAGATCGAGTTTGCCCGCCTGCAACTCGAATACACGCTGACCAGCAAGCGCAAGCTCAACCAGCTGGTGCGTGAAGGTATCGTCGATGGCTGGGACGACCCGCGCATGCCAACCCTGTCCGGTATGCGCCGACGCGGCTTCACCCCCGAGTCGATTCGCCATTTCAGCGATGTCATCGGCGTCACCAAGAAGGACAGCACCATCCAGATGGGTGTGCTGGAAAACAGTCTGCGCGACGATCTGAACGAGCGTGCCGAACGGCGCATGGCCGTGCTCGATCCGCTCAAGGTCACGATCATCAATTATCCCGAGGACAGGGAAGAAATCTTCGAAGGCAAGAACCATCCGCAGAAGCCGGAATTCGGTACCCGGGAAATCCCCTTCTCGCGCGAGCTGTACATCGAACGCGACGACTTCATGGAGGACGCACCGCGCAAGTTCTTCCGCCTGGCACCGGGCCGCGAAGTGCGCCTGCGCTTCGCCTACTACATCACCTGCACCAAGGTCATCAAGAACGATGCTGGCGAAGTAATCGAGCTGCTCTGCGAGTACGATCCTGAATCCCGCGGCGGCAGCACTCCCGACGGGCGCAAGGTCAAGGGCACCATTCACTGGGTCAGCGCCCGTCATGCCCGCCGGGCAACGGTCCGCGTCTATGATCGTCTGTTCAACATCAAGGATCCGGGCCGGGCCAAGGATGTGCACGATGCGCTCAATCCCGACTCGCTGCGGACCTACGACAACGCCCGTATCGAACCGGCCATTCCCGCCGAACGGCAGCCATTGGCCTTCCAGTTCGAACGCCTGGGTTATTTCATTGCGGACACCCACTCCACGCAGGAGCAACCCATCTTCAACCGCACCATGTCCCTGCGGGACAGCTGGGCGAAAATTGAAAAACAGCAGGCCTGAAGGCGGGCAGCTACCCTTCATTGCCCATGCGAACCGGCTGCTCTCCCGCTGCAGCCTCGCCTGCCTGCGCCGGCTCGCCGTTCCCATAGCCGGCATCGCCAAACTGACCGACAACCAGTTGCGTCGCGCAGCCCGGGACAACCTGCAACTCGTGTATCCCCATCGCCCGGCAGAAGAACGGGAGAAGATGTTGAAGGACATTCTTTTCAACACCGCCTGCGCACTGACCGAAACCGCCTTCATCTGGCATCGGCCCATGGACCAGGTACTGGCCCAGGTCACCGAGGAGGAGATCTGCGAGGGTTTTCTCGACAGCCAGCGGCCGAAACTCGTCGTTGCGCCCCATCTGGGTAACTGGGAATTCCTAAACCTCTGGCTTTCCGCCCGAATGCCTTTGCTGTCTCTCTACAAGCCTGCCCGCGATCCGAAGCTGGATTGTTACATCCGGGCCTCCCGCTCCCGCAACCAGGCCGAGCTGGTTCCCACCAATACCGGTGGCCTCAGACAATTGATACGGGGCATGCGAGCCGGCAAGAGCTGCATGGTTCTGCCGGACCAGAAGCCCGGTCGCGATCGAGGAAAAGTGGAATCCGAATTCTTCGGTCTGACTGTGGACAGTTCCACGCTGGTACAGCAGTTGAGTCGCCGCGTCATTTGCGATCCTTTTATTGCAGCAGCTGTCCGGGACTTCGATAAAGACGGTTTTCGCATCATCGTCCGCCCCCTTGACCGGGAAAGACTGAGCGACGAGGAGCCGCATGCCAGTCGCTATCTCAATCAGTCCATAGAGCAGCTGGCGAGCGACTATCCCGAGCAGTATCAATGGGTCTATCGCCGGTTCCGCAACAGCGACTATCGGATCGTCGAAACCGCGCGAAACAGCCGCTGTCGTTGAAGGAAAATCAGCTTGCCACCCCAGCGGTGGAAAAGATTTCAAGCATAAAAAAACCCCGATACAATCAAGTATCGGGGTTTCGGAATAAATGCCTGGCACAAAATCGACGGGATCGATTTTGGACAGCTTAGCTGCCCGCAGGGTGGATCACAGGGATGTGATCCATCCATGACCTGCTTTAAAACGTGCTGGTCATTGCCCTAAGGGAAAGCACGCAAGAATTAAAAAACCCCGGCACTTATAAAAGTACCGGGGTTTGGTAATAAATGCCTGGCAATGACCTACTTTCACATGGGGAGACCCCACACTATCATCGGCGCTGTACCGTTTCACTTCTGAGTTCGGGATGGGATCAGGTGGGTCCAGTACGCTATGGTTGCCAAGCAATTCGGTTATGTCCTTGAATGACACGAGGCCACTCAATGACTGAATTTGAAGCCTGTTACGGGCTTGTGGGTACAAGCCCTGGTATGTTGCTCTTGTCTCGCGCAACACCCGGGTCGTGATCCGCAGGGGATCGAAACCGTTTGGGTGTTATATGGTCAAGCCTCACGGTCAATTAGTACTGGTTAGCTTCATGCGTTGCCGCACTTCCACACCCAGCCTATCAACGTCGTAGTCTTCAACGGACCTTCAGAGACTTCAAGAGTCTAGTGAGAACTAATCTTGGGAGAGGCTTCCCGCTTAGATGCTTTCAGCGGTTATCCCGTCCGAACATAGCTACCCGGCAGTGCCACTGGCGTGACAACCGGAACACCAGAGGTTCGTCCACTCCGGTCCTCTCGTACTAGGAGCAGCTTCCCTCAATTCTCAAACGCCCACGGCAGATAGGGACCGAACTGTCTCACGACGTTCTAAACCCAGCTCGCGTACCACTTTAAATGGCGAACAGCCATACCCTTGGGACCTGCTTCAGCCCCAGGATGTGATGAG